>JAEXNZ010000418.1 GCA_023439425.1 Pseudomonadota bacterium | reverse complement strand
GTGCAGGGAGTGGACGACGGCGGCACGGAGGAGCGGGTGGTCGTCGGCGACGAGTAGGGTCAGGGCATCCATGGGGGGATTGTACGGGGATGGTGGGTGTTTCGCCGACGGCAGCCGGGCAAGCCCGGCTCTACGTTCCGGCCCGCATTTTTCGGAGATGTATCGGATGTCGGTCAGGGATTCGGCGGGAGCATGCTGCCGCGCCAGGCGTCGAGGAACTGGCGGCGTTTGAGGGCGTCGAGATAGACCAGCAGGCCGGGGCCAAGCTGGATGGGGCGGTAGCTGCGCTCGGGTGCGCCGCCGGGTTGCTGGGGGCGCTGGGCGGGCAGGATGGGCATCAGGCGGGCTTCGCGGGAGAGCACCTGCTGGCCGCGGGGCGAGAGCACGTAGTCGAGGAAGCGGCGGGCTTCGTCGGGGTGGCGGCTGCTGCGCGGGATGATGGCGGTGCGCAGCACGACGAGGGTGTAGTCCTCAGGCTCGATGATGCCGAGCGGTTCACCGGCATCAATGCGGGCCTGGGCGTAGGAGCCGAGCACGTTGTAGACCAGCGAGAGACGACCGCTGCTTACGGCGTCCAGCAGCACGCCGGTGCGCTCTTCCAGTTCGACTTGATTGTCGCCAAGCGCGCCCAGCAATGCGCCGGCCATGCTGCCGCGCTGGCCGTCCTGGGTGGCCAGCAGATAGCCGACGCTGCTGCGCTGCACGTCATAGGTGCCGACCTTGCCAGCCAACGGGGCGTCGGGGGCGCGCAGCAGTTCCAGCAGCTGACGACGGGTGTGGGGCACCCGCGCCTTGGGCAGCGTGCGGGTGTTGTAGACCATGGCCACCGGCTCGTAGCTGATGCCGAAGGCTTCGTGTCGCCACTGCGCCCAGTCCGGTAGCGCCTCGGTCTGCGCGGAGCGGTGGGGCAGCGCATAGCCGTCGTTCACCAGCTTGGTCTGCAGGTCCATGCCGCTGCTGATCAGCATGTCCGGACCGTTCGGGCCGTTGCGCTCGTTCAAATAACGCGCGTACATGTCCTGGGTGATGATGTCTTCGTAGACGATCTCGGTGCCGGGATACAGGCGCTGGTAGTCGGCAATGACGGTGCCGAATACCTCGATGTCGGTGGACCCGTGGATGCGCAGCTGGCCCAGCACCGGGCCTTTGGCCGGGAAGCGCTGCACGTCGCCGGGCGCGGCAAGCGCGGTGCCCGCGAAGAGAGCCAGCAGCAGGGAGATCAGCGCCTTCATGTATTTCGTCCGGGCAGTGTCAAAGTAGCCACCAGCCCGCCACCGGGCCGGTTGCTCAGGTCGATATGGCCACCGTGGCTGTCCACCACGCGTTTGACGATGGCCAGCCCCAGCCCTGCCCCACCGGCGGCTGCACCTTCGCCACGCGCGAAACGCTCGAACACGCGCTCGGCATCAGCGGGCGCAATGCCGGGGCCGTGGTCGGCAATGGTGAGCACGAAACACTTGCGGTCGGCAGTGAGCGCAACCTGCAGGTCGCCGGGACCGCCGTACTTGAGCGCGTTGTCGATCAGGTTTTTGATCGCCTCGCGCAGCAGCAGCGCATCACCGTTGACGCTGGCGGCAGTGACGCCCACCGCCAACTGCACACGCGGGGCCGGACCGGCCTGCGGCAGCGCTTCGTGCAAGGCCTGATGTACCGTTTCCACCAGGTCCACCGGGGCGAAGCGCTGCAGGTTGGAGCGATGAATCACGCTGGCGTCGCTGAGCAGCTGGTTGAGCAGGCGGCTCATATGAGTCGCATTGCGCTCGATGGCGACGAGGCTGCGGCGCATGTCCTCGGGGTCGTCGTCATCCAGCGCCAGCTGAGCCTGCGCGCGCAGCGCAGCCAGCGGGGTGCGCATCTGGTGCGCGGCCTCGGCCATGAACGCACGCAGGGTCTCGTTGCTGCTGGACAGACGGCCCATGAAGCGGTTCAGGGCGGCCACCATCTGGTCCATCTCACGAGGCACGCGCGCATCCAACGGGCTCAGGTCGGACGGCTCGCGGCGTGACAGCTCGCGCTCCACCTTCACCAGCGGCCGGAATGCGCGGTGCACGCCAAACGCGACCAACGCCAGCGACAGCAGCGAAAGCACGCCAATGGCGATGAGCGATCGGTTGACCATGTCCTGTGCCAGCGCCTCGCGTGCACGCCGGGTCTGGCCCACCTGCACGCGCACTTCCACCTGGGTGGACGGCGAGGACACGCGACGCGATACCACCACGAAGCGTACGGTTTCACCGCTGTATTGGGCGTCGAACAGCTGCGGTTGGTCCGTAGGTTCACGGGGCGGTGCAGGTAGGTCTTCGTAGCCGGTCACGGTCTGGTTGTGGGCGTCGAACACGCGGTAGAACACGCGGTCTTCCGGGGCCATCGACAGCAGGTCGAGCGAGGCATACGGCAGGTCCACTTGCCACTGGGCCTCCACGAGCGCGACCGAGTCGATGATGGACAGCGCGGACGACACCAGCAGATGGTCGTAGGAGCGGTTGGCGGCGCGCTGGCCGTAGTCGCGTGCAGCGAACAGCAGCGCCACCGCAAACACCGCCAGCAGCGCGCCCAGATACAGCGTGAGCGTACGCCGCAGGGAACCGGGCGCGGCCTCAGCGGCTGCCATCGCCCGCCTCTTCCGCCGCTTCCAGCATGTATCCACTGCCACGCACGGTGACAATGCGGACCGGCGCATCGGCCAGCTTGCGACGCAGACGACCTACATACAGCTCAATCGCATTGGGACCGGCCTCATCATCGAAGCCAAACAGGCCGTTGGCGATTTCATCTTTGCCGACGACCTGCCCCAACCGGCCCATCAGAATTTCCAGCAGGCGGAACTCGCGGTTGGGCAGCTCGATCGGCGTGCCATCCAGCGATACACGGTGCGAGGCGTTGTCGAACTGGAAGCCGCCAATCTGCACCACTTCGCTGGCCTGCCCGCGTGCACGCCGCAACAGCACCCGGCAACGTGCCTCGAACTCGCGGAAGTCGAACGGCTTGCCCAGGTAGTCATCCGCGCCCACGTCCAGCGCCTGCACGCGGTCTTCGATGCCGTCGCGCGCGGTCAGCATCAGAACCGGCGTGGCATCGCCACGCTCGCGCATGCCGGCCAGCACGCGCAGTCCATCCAGCTTGGGCAGGCCGATTTCCAGCACCACCAGGTCGAAGCTCTGGTAGCGCAGCACGCTGGCGGCCGCCAGGCCATCGGCCTGCCAGTCCACGGCGTGCCC
>JAEXNZ010000410.1 GCA_023439425.1 Pseudomonadota bacterium | reverse complement strand
ACCATCGCAATCCCATGCTCATCGGCCGCCGCAATCACCTCAGCGTCGCGCATCGAACCACCTGGCTGGATCACCGCCTTGATGCCGGCCGCTGCCGCCGCATCGATACCGTCTCGGAACGGGAAGAACGCATCAGACGCCATCACCGAGCCTTCCACCACCAGATTTGCATCACCGGCCTTGATCCCGGCAATGCGCGCGGAATACACGCGGCTCATCTGGCCGGCACCGACGCCGATGGTGCGGTTGTCCTTGGCATACACAATGGCGTTGGACTTCACGAACTTGGCCACGTTCCAGGCAAACAGCAGGTCAGTGAACTGCTTCTCGGTCGGAGCCAGCTTGCTCACCACCTTCAGCTCGTCACGGCTCATGCCGCGGTTGTCGGAGCTCTGCACCAGCAGGCCCGAGCCGATGCGCTTGGTGTCGTAGTTGTTGCGGCCGTCGCCGTGCGGAATGCGCAGCACGCGCACGTTGGCCTTCTTCTGCGCGTACTCCAGCGCCGCCGGCTCGTAGTCCGGAGCGATCAGCACTTCAACGAACTGGCGGTCCAGGATGACCTGCGCGGTGGCCGCGTCCAGCGGCTTGTTGAAGGCGATGATGCCGCCGAAGGCGCTGGTCGGGTCGGTGGCGTAGGCCAGCTCATAGGCATCGCCGTTGGCGACGCCCACGGCCACGCCACAGGGGTTGGCGTGCTTGACGATGACGCAGGCCGGGGCGTCGAACTGACGCACGCATTCCCACGCCGCATCGGCGTCGGCCAGGTTGTTGTAGCTCAGTTCCTTGCCCTGCAGCTGCTGGAACGTGGCCAGCGTGCCCGGCACCGGGTACAGGTCGCGGTAGAACGCGCCGGCCTGGTGCGGGTTCTCGCCGTAGCGCAGGTCCATCACCTTGAGGAAGTTGGAGTTCATCTGCGCCGGGAACTCGGTGCGCACCGGCACGGCGGCGTCGGTGGCGGTGACCGAGGACAGGTAGTTGCTGATCGCTGCGTCGTACTGGGCCACGCGGTTGAACGCGGCCACCGAGAACGCAAAGCGCTTGGCGGCGGACAGCTGGCCGTCATTGGCGTCCAGCTCGGCCAGCAGCTCGGCATACTGCGCCGGGTCGGTGGCGACGGCGACGCGGGCGAAGTTCTTGGCCGCCGAACGCAGCATGGCCGGGCCACCGATGTCGATGTTCTCAACGGCGTCGGCGAGGGTGCAGTCGGCCTTGGCGGTGACCGACTCGAACGGGTACAGGTTCAGCACCAGCAGGTCGATCGGGGCGATGCCATGTTCGGCCATCACCGCCTCGTCCTGGCCGGCGCGGCCGAGCAGGCCGCCGTGCACCACCGGGTGCAGCGTCTTGACCCGGCCCTCCATCATTTCCGGGAAGCCGGTGACATCGGCCACGTCCTTGACCGGCAGGCCAGCGTCGCGGATCGCCTTGGCGGTGCCGCCGGTGGACAGCAGCTCCACATTGCGGGCGGCCAAGGCGCGGGCCAGGTCGATCAGACCGGTTTTGTCGGAAACAGACAGCAGGGCCCGGCGCACGGGCAGCAGATCGGAACTCATGGGGGCGGCAGTTCGAAGCGGAGCGGGCCCATATTGTAGGCTGTGCAGCATCTGCCTTCGACCGCGGGAAAGGATTCGTGTCGATCTATGCATTGAAAGGACGTTTTCAGGACCTGCTGCGGCCGGCCGTGGGGGCCTTGTACAAGGCCGGGGTGACCGCCAATGCGGTGACCGTGGCCGCAGCGCTGGTCTCGCTGGGCGTGGCTTGGGCCGTTTACGTCATGGCTCCGGCGCATCCGCTGCTGTATCTGCTGCTGCCCGGCTGGATGCTGCTGCGCATGGCCCTGAACGCCGTGGACGGCATGCTGGCGCGGGAGTTCGGCCAGCAGTCCCGGCTCGGGGCCTATCTCAACGAGCTCTGCGACGTCATCGCCGACGCGGCCCTGTACCTCAGTCTGCTCAGCGTGCCCGGCGTGTCGGTCACCGCCCTGTGGGCCCTGACCTGGGCGGCCGCGTTGTGCGAATACGCCGGGGTGCTGGGTCTGATGGTCGGGGCCAGCCGGCGCTACGACGGCCCGATGGGCAAAAGTGATCGTGCTTTTGTGATCGGCGTGACAGGATGTGGCTTGGCCCTGGGCTGGCTGGACGGGGACTGGGTGGGCTACGTGGCCTGGGCGGCAGCGGCACTGTGTGCGCTGACCACCTGGCGACGGGTACGCAATGGATTGGCGGAAGCGGGCTGACCGGCCCCATACCGCTGGCTGCACAACGGAGTGATGCATGCGCGTAGAGGAACAGCTGACGTTTCACAGTTTTGATGGCCAGGAGCTGTTTTACCGGTACTGGCCGGCCACCACCGGAAGCACCCCGGCCAAGGCCGTCGTCCTGCTGCACCGGGGCCATGAGCACTCGGGCCGGGTGGTTCACCTGGTGGATGAGCTGGATATGCCGGATGCGGCGGTGTTCGCCTGGGATGCGCGCGGCAATGGCCGTTCGCCCGGCGTCCGCGGCGATGCGCCGGGTTTTGATGCCCTGGTGCGCGACCTCGACCGTTTCATCGCGCTGATCGGCGAGCAGCACGGCATCGCGGTGGAAGACATCGCCATCGTCGCGCAGAGCGTCGGTGCCGTGGTGGCGGCCACCTGGGTGCACGATTACGCGCCGCCGCTGCGGGCGCTGGTGCTGGCGTCGCCGGCATTCAAGGTGAAGCTGTACGTGCCGTTGGCGGTGCCCGGGTTGAAGCTGATGCAGAAGCTGCGCGGCAACTTCTTCGTCAACAGCTACGTCAAGCCGCAGTGGCTGACCCATGATCCGGCACGCGTCGAGAGCTACCGCACTGATCCGCTGATCACCCGGCCGATCTCGGTGCGGGTGCTGCTCGGTCTGTACGAGGCCGCCGAACGCGTGGTCGGCGATGCGCAGGCGATCACCGTGCCGACCCAGCTGCTGGTGTCGGGTTCGGACTTCGTGGTGCATCGCGCACCCCAGGACCGCTTTTACGAGCGCCTGTCCAGCCCGGTGAAGGAACGTCACCTGCTGCCCGGCTTCTTCCACGACACGCTGGGCGAACGCGATCGCGCACCCGCTATCGCCGCCATCCGCCGCTTCCTCGGCGAACGCTTCGCCGCACCGCTGGTACGACCGAGCCTGCGCGATGCGCATCGGCAGGGGCCGACCTTCAACGAGGCCGAGGTGCTGGCCTGGCCGCCACAGCGCAACAGCCTGCAGGACCTGTACTGGCGCTTCACCCGCGCGGGGCTGCGCTTCGGCGGCAACCTCTCCGAAGGCATCGCGCTGGGGCTGCAGACCGGTTTCGATTCGGGCAGCACGCTGGATTACATCTACCGCAATGAGGCGCGCGGCGGCGGTCCGCTGGGTCGGTTGGTTGACCGCAACTACCTGGACGCCATCGGCTGGCGCGGTATCCGTATCCGTCGCAGCCATGTGCGCGAACTGCTGCAGTCGGGGGCCCAGCGCCTGCGCGCCGAAGGTCTGCCGGTGCGGGTGCTGGACGTGGCCGCCGGTCATGGCCGCTACGCGCTCGATGACCTGGCCCAGGGCGAGCAACGCGCGGACTCCATCCAGCTACGTGACTTCAGCCCGCTCAATGTGGAACAGGGCAGGGCGCTGATCCGCCAGTTCAAGGCGGACGACATCGCCACCTTCGAACAGGGCGACGCCTTCGATGCGCCATCGCTCGCCGCGTTGCCGGTAGCACCGACGTTGTCGATTGTGTCGGGCCTGTATGAACTGTTCGCCGATAACGATGCGGTGTCACGTTCGCTGCAGGGCATTGCCGCCGCGATGCGCGACGGCGGCTACCTGGTTTACACCGGCCAACCGTGGCACCCGCAGCTGGAGTTCATCGCGCGCGCACTCACCAGCCACCGCGAAGGTGCGGCATGGGTGATGCGGCGGCGGACCCAGCAGGAAATGGACGAGCTGGTGCGGCTGGCCGGCTTTGAAAAGGTCGAGCAGCGCATCGATGCGTTCGGCATCTTCACCGTCTCACTGGCACGCCGGGTGACCCATGGCTGAGAGCGCGCGCCCGTGGCGACGCGCGCTGCTGTGGCTGGCCGTGCTGGGGCCGTTCTTCTTCCTCAGCTACGGCTTCGCCAATCACATGGCCTCGCTGCAGGCGTTCGTGCCCTCCATCGTGTTTGGATGGGAGGCGCGCATCCCGTTCCAGGCCTGGACCATTGTGCCGTACTGGTCCATCGACCTGTTCTACGTGGCCTCGTTCTTCATCTGCACCTACCGCGCCGAGCTGGATGCGCACGCGCGGCGGCTGCTGACGGCGCAGCTGCTGTCGGTGACGTGTTTCCTGCTGTGGCCGCTGCGCTTCAGCCTGGAACGGCCGGAAACCGGCGGCGTGTTCGGCTGGCTGTTCGACGTGCTGCTGGGCTTCGACAAGCCGTTCAACCAGGCACCTTCGCTGCACATCGTGCTGCTGGTTGTGCTGTGGGTGCGCTACCAGCAGCATCTGCAGGGGTGGTGGCGGGCGGCACTGCATGTGTGGTTCGGCCTGATCGGGCTGTCGGTGCTGACCACTTGGCAGCACCATTTCATTGACGTGCCCACCGGCGTGGCGGTGGGGTGGCTGTGCGTGTGGCTGTGGCCGATTGAGGCGCGCTCGCCGCTGGCGACATGGCGGGCTGCGCGGGATCCTGTGCGCTGGAAACTCGCGGTGCTGTACGCGCTCGGCAGTGCGGGGTGCGCAGCGTTGGCACTGCAGCTGGGCGGTTGGGCGCTGTGGCTGGGGTGGCCCGCACTGTCGCTGGCGCTGGTGGCGCTGGCCTATGCCGGCCTGGGCACTGCCGTGTTCCAGAAACAGGAAGATGGCCGTCTGAGCATGGCCGCCAGCTGGCTGCTGGCACCGTATCTGCTGGCAGCGTGGTGCAATTCGCGCTGGTGGACGCGGCGTGCGCCGCAGCCGCAGCAGGTCGTGGACGGCGTCTGGCTCGGTCGCCTGCCGGAAGCGGGCGCTGCGTTGCAGCCGGTGACCGTGGTGGACGTCTGCGCCGAACTGCCGTTCCGCGGGCGGGTTCGCCATTACCGCCACGTGCCGATGCTGGATCTGGCAACGCCCGCACCCGTAGCGCTGCGCCGGGCCGCCGAAGCCATCGGCCATGGTCATCGACGCGGCAGCGTGCTGGTGTGCTGCGCACTGGGCTACTCGCGCAGCGCGGCCGCACTGGCGACCTGGTTGTGTCTGAGTGGGCGCGCCGACAGTGCCGACAAGGCCGTGGCCCTGCTGGCCCAGGATTGCCCGTGGATTGTGCTTGCGGCGCGGCATCGTCGTGCCATCGATGAAGCGATCCGCCTGCCGGAAGCACACGGACCGCTGCAGGTGAACGCATGAGCGAGATGATGCAGATACACACCATGGCCGCAGTGCTCCGCCAAGGGCGATCGCTGTCGGCGGTGGCGTGGCTGTGTGCTGGTGCCGCGCTGCTGCTGTTGTGCCTGTGGCCGCTGACCACGCTTTCCAGTGCGTTCGCCCTGTTCTCGCTGTTTGCCGGTGCAGTGCAGGCTGGCTACGCGCTACGGGTGAACTTCGATCACGCGCTGCTCAAGGGTTTTGCGGCCAGCGGGAACGATGACGACCCGGCGCGGCTGGATGCGGCACTGGCGGCGCTGGGGCTGCGCGCAGCGGCAGTGACGCCACGCAGCTGGGCCGACCGCTGGCAGGGCATGCGTGCCCTGCTGCGGGGACAATGCATCGCGCTGATGGTGCAGGTGCTGCTTCTGCTCTGCGCGATCTGGCTGCGCGGATGAGCCGGTGCATGGAGAACAACTGGATGCGGGGGAACGCGGATGCTGGCTGATGTGGTGGCAAGGGGCTGCAGTGGTGCGATCCGCACCCTGACCGGTGCGCGCGCGCTGTGGCAGGGCTGCGCGCCCTCCAGCGACCACCGTGTGTACTACGGCAATCACGCCAGCCATGGCGACTTCGTGCTGATCTGGTCGTCGCTGCCGGTGCAGCTGCGCCGGCAGGTGCGTCCGGTCGCCGCGGCGGAGTACTGGCAGCGCGATGGTCTGCGCCGTTATCTGATCCACGCGGTGTTCAACGGCGTATTGATCGAGCGCGAACGCACGGCGCGGCAGCAGGATCCCATTGCATGCCTGTGTCAGGCGGTGGATGAGGGCAATTCGCTGATTCTGTTCCCCGAGGGAACCCGCAACCCGGAAGAAGGCGTGCTGCCGTTCAAGAGTGGCATCTATCATCTGGCCCGGCAACGGCCCGAGCTGGAGTTCGTGCCGGTGTGGATCGACAACCTCAAACGGGTGATGCCGAAAGGGCGCTGGTTGCCGTTGCCACTGCTGTGCACCACGACCTTCGGCGAGCCATTGCGGCTGAATGCCGGCGAGGACAAGCAGCAGTTCCTTGACCGGGCACGCGATGCCCTGATGTCACTGGATCCACAGCTGGCACGGAGTAGCGCATGATGGCTCTGCAGGATATCGCCACGCAGGTCGCCCAGCTTTCCACCCACGCGCAGACGCGCCTGCTGTTCGCCGGCATCGCGGCCGTGCTGGTGGTGGCCACGGTGATCGCCGAGACCCTGCGCTGGCGCACCCGTCACGCGCCTAGCAGTGTGGTTGCCAACCTGGTCTCACGCATCCGCGCATGGTGGGTGATGGCGGCGGTGGTGGCGCTGGCGTTCTTCTTCGGCCGCACCGGCGTGATCGTGCTGTTCGCCATCGTGTCGCTGTTCGCGCTGCGCGAGTTCATCACGCTCACGCCAACCCGCGCAGGCGATTACTACGCATTGCTGGCTGCGTTCTATGTGGTGCTGCCGTGGCAGTACTGGCTGGTGTGGACCGACTGGTATGGCATGTACACGCTGCTCATTCCGGTCTACGCGTTCCTGTTCCTGCCGATCCTGGCCACCATTGGCGGCGATACCACGAACTACCTGGAGCGTACCTCCAAGGTGCAGTGGGGCCTGATGATCTGCGTGTTCTGCATCTCGCACGTACCGGCGCTGCTGAACCTGCGCCTGGAGGGGGTGGAGCCGGCGCGCAACCTGCTGCTGTTCGCGTTCCTGGTGATCGTGGTGCAGTCCTCGGACGTGCTGCAGTACATCTGGGGCAAGCTGCTGGGGCGGCACCTGATCGCACCGAAGCTGTCACCGTCCAAGACGGTCGAGGGCTTCATCGGCGGGGTGCTGTCGGCCAGCGCGCTCGGCGCGGCGCTGTGGTGGCTGACGCCGTTCACGCCATGGCAGGCATTCGGCATGTCGCTGGCGATCAACCTGATGGGCTTCTGGGGTGGCCTGGTGATGTCGGCGATCAAACGCGATCGCGGCATCAAGGACTGGGGCCACATGATCGAGGGCCATGGCGGCATGCTCGATCGGTTGGATTCGGTGTGTTTTGCGGCACCGGTGTTCTTCCACCTGGTGCGGTATTTCTGGGGTTGAGGCACCGCCTCAGGTGGCGATGCCGTATTCCTTGAGCTTCTTGCGCAGCGTGGCGCGGTGAATGCCCAGCATGGCCGCGGCGCGGCTCTGGTTGCCTTCGCAGTGGTTCAGCACTTCCACGAACAGCGGAATTTCCATCTCGCGCAGCACGATCTCGTTCACAT
>JAEXNZ010000265.1 GCA_023439425.1 Pseudomonadota bacterium | reverse complement strand
AACGCCGCTGTCCGGTGCGGGTCCCTTGACCAGCATCGGCAGGTAAATCACGGCCAGTGCCACCAGCACGATGGCACCAATCAGACGCTGTTTCAGAGGCGTATCCACGTGAGGCAGGCAACTGTCCGGAGATTGGCATCGATTATACGGGTGCCGGACCGGACGGCGTCGGCGTTGGCTGAACGCGTATCAGGCATCGCCCTGCAGCCATTGCTGGGCGGCGGCAGCGGTATGGAAGGAGCCGAACACCAGCACGCGGTCACCGCGCTCGGCCTGGGCCAGCACCTGCGCCAGTGCCTGTTCGACGCTGTCAGCCAGCAGCGCCGTGGCGGCGGCGGTGCCGGCCAGGCGTGCCTGCAGCTGGGCGGCGCTCTGCCCGCGCGGGCCTTCCAGCCCGGCCAGGGTCCACTCGCCCACCACGTCCTCCAGCGCCTGCACCACCCCCGCTGCGTCCTTGTCCTGCAGCGCGGCGTACACCGCCAGGGTGCGCCCGGCCGAGACCTCGGCCTTCAGCGCACGCGCCAGCTGGCCCGCCGCCTGCGGGTTGTGGCCGACGTCGACGCGGATTTGCACGCCATCGCGCTCGAATGCCTGCAGCCGGCCGGAAATGCGTGCCGCTGCGACACCGGCGGCCCACGCCGCACGCGGCACCGGCTTGTCCAGCGCGCGCAGCGCGGCGATGGCGGCACCCGCATTGGCCAGCTGGATCGGGCCGGCCAGCGCCGGGGTCGGCAGTTCCATGCGCAGGCCGACATCGCGCCAGCGCCAACGCTGCGCATCGATCGGCTCGTAGAAATAGTCGCTGCCACCACGGATCGCATTGGCGCCAACCAGGTAGGCACGGCGCAGCACGCTCGACGGCGGATCGGTCTCGCCCAGGATCACCGGCTTCCAGCCGCGGATGATGCCGGCCTTCTCGGTCCCGATCGCCTCGCGATCCTCGCCCAGCCACTCGGCATGGTCGATGTCCACGGTAGTGATCACCGCCACGTCGGCGTCCACGATGTTGACCGCATCGAGGCGGCCGCCCAGGCCCACTTCCAGTACCGCCAGGTCCAGCCCGGCGTCGGCGAACAGCTGCAGCGCGGCCAGCGTGCCGTACTCGAAATAGGTCAGCGTGATCTCGCCACGCACGGCTTCGATGGTATTGAACGCGGCGACCAGCGCGGCATCGTCCACGTCCTGGCCGTCGATGCGCACGCGCTCGTTGTAGCGCAGCAGGTGCGGCGAGGTGTAGGCACCGCCCTTCCAGCCGGCGGCGCGTGCAATGGCTTCGATGAAGGCCACGGTTGAGCCCTTGCCGTTGGTGCCACCGACCACGATGGTGCGCTTGGCCGGCGCGCCCAGGCCCATCGCCGCGGCCACGGCGCGCACGCGCTCCAGGCCCATGTCGATGCTCGCCGGGTGCTGGCGTTCAATGTAGTCCAGCCAGTCGGCCAGGGTGGTCGGGGTGTTCGTCACGGCAGCGGTTCCAGCAGAAGCAGTTGATGCGGGGGATGGATCAGAGGGCGCGGTGCTTGGCTTCGCCGAAGAACGGGGTGTGGTGGGCGCAATCGTTGAGACGTACCACTTCCAGGCTGTCCAGGTCCGCACCCTCAAGCAGGTTGAGCGTGGTTGGAGCCTGGCGGAAGGTCCACAGCCGCGACAGCGGCAGGCCCAGGATGCGGCACAGAATGACGCGATTGACCGCATCATGCGCCACCACCAGCAACGTGTCGTGTTCGCCGAGACCTTCGGCGGCGCGGGCCAGGCCGCGCCAGCTGCGGTCCAGCACCAGGCGCAGCGATTCGCCGCCGGGCATCAGCACGGTGTCCGGCTCTTCACGCCAGGCGCGCAGGCGCGAAGGATCCTTCTCGTGGATCTCACTGGCCAGCAGGCCTTCCCATTCGCCGTGGGCGATTTCCTGCAGGTCCGGCTCGGTCAGCAGCGACGCGGCGCGTTCGCTGCCCAAGGCCAGCTGCGCGGTGCGCTGTGCGCGCGACAGCGGCGAGGCCACTGCACGGGTGATGTCGACCGAGGCCAGCCGGGCACCGAGTGCCTGGGCCTGGGCTTCGCCAATCGGCGACAGCGGGATGTCGATCTGGCCCTGGTAGCGGCCTTCGGCGTTCCACGGGGTTTCACCGTGACGGGCAAGCAGGATGCGCATGCGAACTAGAGATCCTTGAAAGGGAAGACAGTCGCAATCGTTCACAGAACGTGAACGATCGTGGGGGAGCTGCATTCTACCGTGTCGGCAGGCCGCAAGGCCGGGTTGTAACACCGGCAACAAAAAACCCCGCGGAATCCGCGGGGTTTGGGGGCGATCACTGCGCCAGGTTCAACTCCTTCAACAACTGCGGGGCCGGGGCCACTTCCTGCATGATCCACTGCATGTAGCGGCTGTCGACCGCGATCATGCGGGTCATGACCGGGTCGAACACCCAGTTGGAGCTGACCGATTCCCAGTTGCCGTCGAAGGCCAGGCCGACCAGCTTGCCGTGCGCGTCCAGCACCGGCGAACCGGAGTTACCGCCGGTGATGTCCAGGTTGGACAGGAAGTTGACCGGCACCGAACCGATGCGCTTGTCCTCCAGGCCGCCGTAGCGCTTGGCCTTGACCGCATCCAGCAGCGGCTTCGGTGAATCGAACGGGTCAGCCCCGGTTTCCTTGGCGACGATGCCTTCCAAGGTGGTGAACGGGGTGTAGGCCACGCCGTCCTTGGGGGTGTAGCCCATCACGTTGCCGAAGGTGATGCGCAGCGACAAGTTGGCATCCGGGTAGACGAACTCGCCCTGGCTCTTCTTGTAGTCGGCCAGTGCCTGCAGGTACGCCGGACGGGCGATCAGCGACTCGCCTTCGCGGGTCTTCTTCTGCTCTTCGATCTTCAGCAGCGCCGGGGTGATGGCGACGGCGTACTGGATGACCGGGTCGGTGCTGGCTTCAAACGCGGCCCGGTCGGCCTTGAACCACTTCAGGCGCTCGTCCAGGCTGCCCAGCTGGGTGCCGGCCAGCTTCTTCACCAGCGCATCGACGGCTGCGGTATCGGTGCCTGCAAGCCACTGATTGAGCACTTCGTTGCTGCGCTGCGCAGGCGGCAGCGCAACATACTGATTCAGCCAGTACTGCTGCAGCTGCTGGTCCATGCGCGCCACATAGCGGCGATCCATCTGACGCAGGCCGCCCTCGAGGGTCGGCAGGTCGCGGTCCTGGTAGCCGGCTTCACGTTCGGCATCCGGCTTGGCACGCTCGATCGACAGGCGGTACAGCGCCAGCGCCGCGGCGACGGCAGAGGTGTTGTGGAACTGGCCGACGAACAGGTCGCGCTCACGCGTGGACTTGCTGGTGTCCAGGTGCTTGAGCAGCTGGGCGTGGGCGGCCAGTGCCGGCTTGCCGGCGGCACCCTGCTTTTTCAGCCAGGCCAGCACGGCGGCCTCTTCGGCCTGCTTCTGGCCAGCGGCGTCGATGCGCTTGAAGCCTTCCAGCTGACCGGCGTAGTTCTTGGCCACGTTGTTCATGCTGGCGGCGGTATTGGCGTACTTCACCTTGATGTCGGGATCGGCCTTGCCGGCCGCATCGATCAGCGCCAGTACCGCGTTGTAGTGACGGGCGATCATCGGATAGGTGAAGTTGGCGGTTTCATTGAACTCGCCCACCAGCGCGTAGCGGTTGGTGCGGCCCGGATAACCCGCCACCATCACGAAGTCGTCCGCGCCCAGCGGCTTGTCGGCGAACTTCAGGAAGTGCTTGGGCTGGTAAGGCACGTTGTCGGCCGAGAACGCGGCCGGCTTGCCGTCCTTGCCCACATAGGCGCGGTAGAACGAGAAGTCGCCGGTGTGGCGCGGCCACATCCAGTTGTCGATGTCGCCGCCGAACTTGCCGACGCTGCCCGGAGGCGCATAGACCAGGCGCACGTCCTTGATTTCCATGTTGCGGAACAGGCGATAGGTGTTGCCGCCCGAGAAGCTGTACAGGCGGCAGCGGAAACCGGCTTCGGCTTCACACGCAGCGGTCTGGGCCTTGTCGAAGGCTTCCAGCGCGCGGGTGCGGGCCAGCGGGTCCTTGCCGGCGGCGGCGATGGCGGCCTTGGCCTGGTCGGTCACGTCGGTGATCTGGTCGAGCACGAACACGCGGGCGTTCGGCCCGGCACTGAGTTCGTCCTTCAGGGTCGGCGCGTTGAAGCCGTCCTTGATCAGGTTCTTCTCGGCCGTGGAGTTGAGCTGGATCGCGCCATAGGCACAGTGGTGGTTGGTCACCACCAGGCCCTGCGGGGAAACAAAGCTGGCGGTGCAGCCGCCCAGCGCCACCACCGCCCCCATCGGGTCGCCGGTCAGATTGGACAGCTGCTCCGGCGAGAGCTTCAGCCCGGCCTTCTGCAGCGGGCCGGCGATCTCCGGCAGCTGTTGCGGCACCCACATGCCTTCAGCGGCATGGGCGACCTGGACCAGCCCCAGGCTGGCAATGACGGAGAACGCAAGCAGGTTCGAGCGCATGGAGCGGCCCTTGGTGAAAGAAGCCCGAAGTCTACCGTGCCCGACGCACCGGTCCTCCCGGCCGTAAGTCATGGCCGCACCGCAACATGCCCCCTCCCCCGTCCCCCGTATAATTC
>JAEXNZ010000143.1 GCA_023439425.1 Pseudomonadota bacterium | reverse complement strand
GTCTTCACCGGGGCCTTGCGGCCACGGCTGCGCTGGAACAGGTAGTCACCGTCGAAGACGTCGTCCAGCGGTTCCGGGCCCAGCCCGGCCAGCAGTTCGTGGGTCTGCCCCGCCGGTTGCCAGAGCAGGCTGCCGAACCGGCGCGGGTCGTTGAAGCGCAGCAGGCGGCCGTTGTCCAGGCTGATGTCGACGTGATCGTGCGCCCGCACGGGCGTGTCGCCCGGCAGCACCCGCAGGCGGCCGGCCATGCCCAGGTGCAGCACCGCACTGCCGACGGCGGTGTCCAACAGCAGATACTTCGCGCGGCGACGTACGCCTTCAATCGCCTGGCCCGGCAGCAGGGTGCTGATTTCGTCGGGGATCGGCCAGCGCAGGTCTGGCCGGCGCAGGATCACGCCGTGGATGCGGCGGCCTTCCAGGTGCGGCGCGAGGCCGCGACGGGTGGTTTCGACTTCGGGCAGTTCGGGCATGGGGAGATTCTACCCTTGGTGCCCAGATGCGCACGGGGCGGGTCCGTACCACGCAGGGCGTGGTACCTACGGGAATCAAGGAGGACGTAGAGCCACGCCCTGCGTGGCTGCTCTCCGTTCCGACACCATGAACGCCTGACCCACGTCTTCGATCAACGCTAAACGTCGGGCGCGCCCCGGCACCGCGTTGGTCGCGTCTTCGGACGATTGTGCCGCGCCTTGCGCGGGTACCACGCAGGGCGTGGTACCTACGGACCTGTTACGTGCGCAGGTTGATTGCGCTGTTCGCCGGGCGCGTGCCCGGCGGATGGGTTCTCTACTTTTTCTTGCAGGTATACGGACTCTCGGAACTGAGTTCCTGCCCGGTCTTGATGTCCTTGATGCGGATGGTGGCTCCCGGTCGTGCGGAGCACAGCGCATTGCGTGCGGTGTAGACGCCACTGCCTTCGGCGGTCACCTGTACATTGGGTGCGAGATCGCGGCTGTCGGCGTCAGTGGCGGTGACCACGTAGGTACCGGAGAGGGTGACGCAGCCGGAGAGAGTGCTGATAAGCAGTGCGGCGGTGAAGAGGCGTGCGGCGTTTTTCATGTCCTGTTCCTTCAGGGGGTATGTCTTAGGGCTATCGGCGGATGTGTCCGGAAGTTGAACCGGTTGCCGCCGGGACACATCACCGCGGCGGGGCAGCCAGTTCCTTCGCGCTCAGGAACCCATCCTTGTTCGCATCCTGTTTGTGGAAGCGCTCCACAATCGTCTGCCGCTGCTGCTCGCGGGTGATCGGCTTGCCCTTCCCGCCCGGCAGCTCATCACTGCTCAACACCCCGTCGCCATTCCGGTCCATGCGGTCAAACGCATACATCATCCACGCCACATACTCATCCACGCTGACCTTGCCGTCAGCGTCGGTGTCCATGCGCTGCAGATAGGTGCCGGTATCGGCGACCTGGGCGTGGGCCACGGCACTGCCCAGCAGCAGCGCGGTGCAGAGCAGGCGACGCACCGTCAGTGCGCCGTCAACGCATAGCCCTTCAGGCGCGCTGCATAGGCCTGCAGCGCGGCGATGCCACTGGCTTCCGCGTCCTGGCACCAGGCCTGCAACGCCTTCAGGCGTTCGGCGGCGTCGTTGCTGCGAGCCTCCAGCAACGCGGAAAGGCGCGCGCGGTGTTCCACCAGCACACGGATGCGCGGACGCTGCTCCACCCAGCTGTTGAGCTCGGCGCGGCAGGCCGGCTTCAGCCAGCGGCCGTCGTTGACCAGGCCTCGGCGCATGCGGCGCGGCAGCAGCTTGCGCAGCTTGGCCCCGGCAAACGCGGCCTCTTCGCGCAGCGCAGGCACGAACACATTGCGCTGGTAGTCGGTCATCGCCTGGAAGCGGTGCGACAGCAGCGCCTTCAGGGTCTCCGCATCCGGCACGGCGATGTTCGGGCGCACGTCCATGCTCGGGGCCACGCGCAGCACCTTGGCCAGCTTCACGGCCTGCAGCGCGCGGATCGCGGCCCAGCCGATGTCGAATTCCCAGCGCCGCATCGAGAAGCGCGCCGAGCTGGGGAAGGCATGGTGGTTGTTGTGCAGTTCTTCGCCACCAATCCAGAACGCCCACGGGGTGAGGTTGGTGGAGGTGTCGGCCGATTCGAAATTCCGATATCCCCACCAGTGGCCCAGGCCGTTGACCACGCCAGCGGCCCAGAACGGGATCCACGCCATCTGGATCGCCCACAGGGCCACGCCGGGCAGACCGAACAGCACGGTGTTGATGAAGAACAGCACGGTCGGGCCGAGATTGGCGTGCGGGGTGTAAAGGTGACGCTCGATCCAGTCGTCCGGCGCACCGCGCCCGTACTGGTCGATGTCGGCGCGCAGGGTACGCGCTTCGCGGTACAGCTCCACGCCGCGCCAGAATACGTTGCCGATGCCCTTGGTCACCGGGCTGTGCGGGTCTTCCTCGGTTTCCACCTTGGCGTGGTGCTTGCGGTGGATGGCCACCCACTCCTTGGTGATCATCGAGGTGGTGAGCCACACCCAGAAGCGGAAGAAGTGCGAGATGACCGGGTGGAAATCCACCCCGCGATGCGCCTGGCTGCGATGCAGGTACAGCGTCACAGCGAAGATGGTGAGCTGGGTAAACACCAGCAGCACCAGCGCCATGCCCCACCAGCCAAGGCCGACGACGCCGCCGGTCAGGAAGTTGATGAGCATTTCGGGCATTGCAGAACTCCAGGCCTTCGGCCAGCAGATGGACAGGGTCACGTACGCCCATGATGGGGGCAGACGTTGCAAACTGCATCCCTCTGGTGCCATTTTTGCGCAGTCATTCAGTTGTTTTCGTCCTTCGTGAGTCTGGCCCCCTATTCATGACCGTTGCAGTTCCCGCCGCCGTAAGCCCCGCCCCATTGATCGAACTGGACCGTGCCTGCGTCATCCGCGGCCAGGTGCGGGTGCTGCACGACCTCAGCCTGCGCATCGCGCAGGGACAGCACACCGCCCTGCTGGGTCCGAACGGGTGCGGCAAGTCGTCCTTCATCAAGCTGATCACCCGCGAGCTGTACCCGCTGGCGCATGCCGACGGCACGGTTGCGGTGAAGGTGCTTGGCCAGAACCGCTGGCAGGTGGACCGGCTGCGTTCACAGCTGGGCATCGTCACCGGCGACCTCAGCGCCAACCTCTCGGATATGCCCGGGCTGACCGTGGAAGAGGCGGTGCTCACCGGCTTCTTCGCCAGCTTCGTGGTGCCGGCGTTCCGCGAGGTGACCGCCGACATGCGCGAGCGGGCGCGCCAGGCGCTGGCCCTGACCGGTGCCCTGCCCCTGCTGGCACGTGGTTATGCGGAGCTGTCCGCGGGTGAGACCCGCCGTGTGCTGATCGCGCGGGCGCTGGTGAACCGGCCTCAAGCGTTGTTGCTGGACGAACCGTCCACCGGGCTGGACCTGGTGGCGCGCCAGCAGCTGATCAGCACCATGCGCTCGCTGGCGGCCCAGGGCATCACCCTGGTGCTGGTGACTCACCACATCGAGGAAGTGATTCCCGAGATCGAGCGAGTGGTTCTGCTGCGTGCGGGGCGGATTGTGGCCGATGGGCCGCGCGCCGAGTTGCTGCGCGATTCACCACTTTCCGAGGTGTTCGGCGGGCCGGTGCGGGTGCAGGAGCACAACGGGCACCTGACCGCGTTTGCGGACTGACGGCGACGTGAT
>JAEXNZ010000058.1 GCA_023439425.1 Pseudomonadota bacterium | reverse complement strand
TGTCGTAGCGCACGTAGTACTTGCGCATGTCGTTGTCGCCAGCACCGACCACCATGCGCAGGCGCTGCTCGTTGAGCGGGTCGCTGGTGAGGAAGTTCAGGGTGCCGCCCAGCGCTTCGTTGGAGCGCGAGGAGATGTCGGCGGTGCCCTGGCTGACCTCGATGGTTTCCAGGTCCAGGGTGTCGATGTAGCGGTTGGCCAGCGAGCCGCCGCCGTAGCCTGAACCGCCATTGGGCAGACCGTCGATGGTGGTGCCGATCTGCTGGGTGTCACGGTTGGTGACGAAGCCGCGCATGCTGATCTGCGTGCCCCATACCGAGGAGCCGGTGGCGTCGGCTTCGCTGACCACCACGCCGGGCAGTTCATTGAGCGCGCCATTGACGCTGCCGATGATCTGCTGGCGCTGCAGGGTTTCCTGGCTGACGCTGGTCTTGGCGTAGCTGGTGGCCTGGCCGATCACCTGCACCTGGTCCAGCGTGCGCGCATCGTCAGCGGGGGCATTTTCGGCCGCCAGTACGTCCAGAGCGGCGGTGAGGGTCAGGGCCAGCAGGGTGATGCGGGGAACACGTCCGGCAATGCGCATGGGGTCTCAGTGGGGGATGGAAGACGCGCCGGAGTATCTGGAGCGCGAGTGACCTGCGCATGACATCGCCCGAACAGGGGATGCAATTGCGGCGTGGATGCGTATGATTCTCAATTACCCCACGCACTTCCTTTTCCCCGGAGATGTCCGAAGACCGGCTCGCCGCCTACCTGCGCCATCGCGCCGCCCTGCTCGACGATGCCAGCCGGATCGTCGGCCGTGCGCATGCCGAGGATGTGGTGCAGGACGCGTGGCTGCGCTTCGACCAGCCCGCCACTGCAGTGAGGCAGCCAGGGGGCTACCTGTTCCGCATCGTGCGCAACCTGGCCTTGGACCGCCTGCGCCGCTCGCGCTGGGAAGCACAGGGACCCGAGGCGCAGGCGGCGGTCGATTCCGCGGTCTCGTCGCTGCCGGATCCAGAACAGCACGCCAGCGCGCGTGATGAGCTGCAGCGCCTGCAGGCCGCTCTCGACGCGCTGCCCGCCGATCAGCGCCGCGCCTTCGAACTGCACCGGATGGAAGACGCTGGCTATCGCAGCATCGCCCGTCAACTGGGGGTTTCCCAGGGCAAGGCGCATGCCTTGGTGCAGGCCGCGCAGCAGCAACTGCAGGCGGCCATCGCGCCGACCGCCGCCCGGTTGCGCCGGGGCCGGCTGGTCACCGGTATCTCCGCCTGTCTGGCCGTGGTGGCGCTGGCACTGGCGGGTCCCAGCCTGCTGTCGCAGTGGCGCGGCGACGTGCGCACCGGTACCGCGCAACGCCAGCAGATTGTGCTGGACGACGGCAGCACCATCAGCCTGGATGCCGGCAGTATGCTTTCCGCACCCGCGCGCCAGCTGCCGCGTCAGGCCCGGTTGCTGGAAGGCCGTGCGTACTTCGACATCGCCCCGGACCGTCAGCATCCGTTCCACGTGCAGGCCGACGGCGTCGACATCCGCGTGCTCGGCACCGGCTTCAGCGTGGAACAGCGCGATGGCGCGGTCGAAGTCGCACTGGAACACGGTGCGGTGCAGGTACAGCGCGGCCACGAGCAGCTGCGCCTGCAGCCCGGTCAACGGGTGCGGGTAACCGCCGATGACCCGTTGCGGGCCGAGCCAATCGCCACGGCGGCGATTGGAGCCTGGCGCTACGACCAGCTGGTGCTGGAAGACGCGCCGTTGAGCGAGATGGTCGCCGCGCTGCAGCCGTACCAGCACGGGCGCATCGTGCTGCGCTCGGAGGCGCTGGCCCGGCAGCGGGTCACCGGCGTGTTCGACCTGCGTGACCCGGAGGCGGCCCTGCAGACGGCGGTGCAGCCTTTTGGTGGCCAGGTACGCACCCTGGGACCCTGGCTGGTGCTGGTGGAGGACTGAGTGACGCCGCCGGTTTGAACATCTGCCGCGCTCGTTCGTCTTGTCCGGGTACCCCCTCACTGGTTGATCGCATGACCCTTCCCCTTCGCGGTGCACTGTGCACCGCCTTGCTGGCGGCACTGCCGCTGGCTGCGCCCTTGGCGCACGCACAATCCAGCGCGCCGGCCCCTGCCGCTGTGGTCTCGTTCGACATTCCGGCGCAGCCGCTGTCCAGCGCGCTGCTGCTGTTCGGCCGCCAGTCGGGCCAGCAGCTGGCCGCACCATCGGCGCTGCTCGCCGGGCAGCGCTCGCAGCCGGTGCACGGCACGCTGCCCCCGACGCAGGCACTGCAGCAGTTGCTGGCCGGCACCGGGCTGCGCGCCACCGCGCATGCCAACGGCCTGCGGATCGAAGCCGCGCCTGCTGCGGCCCCCGCGCGCGTGCCTGCCGCGGGCAACGCGCAGCAGACCACCGATCTGGACGATGTCCAGGTGCACGCCTGGCGCGCTGATGGCCGCTACCGCGTGACCCACAGCGGTACCGCCACCCGTACCGGCAGCGCGCTGCGCGACGTGCCGCAGTCGATGCAGATCGTCAGCCGCGAGGTGATCGAGGACCAGCAGCTGGTACGGCTGACCGACGTGCTGCAGAACGTGTCCTCGGTGCAGATCAACGGCACCGGCGGCAATCGCGGCGAGACCTACCAGATCCGCGGCTTTGTGACCCCGCGCTATGCCATCAACGGCTTCGCGCTGACCTCGGCGATGGACCGCCCCGAAGCCTTTGTCGACCTGGCCAACGTGGAGCAGGTGGAAGTGCTGAAGGGCCCGGCCTCGGTGATGTTCGGGCTCGGCGACCCGGGCGGCGTGATCAATATCGTCACCCGCGCCCCGCGCCCGGAGTTCGCCGCCGATGCGGCGCTGCAGGCGGGCAGCTTCGGGTTCCAGCGTGCGGAAGGCTCGGTGACCGGGCCGCTCAATGCCAGTGGCACCCTGTCCGCTCGCGCCACGGCCGCGTGGCAGGAGGAGGACGGCTTCCGCGACCACGCCGCCAGCAGCCGCCGCAGCTATGGCGCGGCCGCGCTGCGCTGGGACCCGGATGCGGACACGCGGATCGATCTCGCAGTGGACCATGTGGACCAGTCGCAGCCCTTCGACCGTGGCTTGATCGCCACTGATGATGGTGTCTATGTGCACGACGCACGTCGCTACCTCGGCGAAACGTGGTCGGTGACCGGCGCACGCAAGACGGTGGCCAGCCTGGTGGCGCAACGCGCCTTCAGCCCGGCGTTCAACCTGCGCGTGTCCGGCCGCTATTCCGACGCGCACGTGCAGGACCACGGTGCCGTCGATCTGCAGGGCGTGGAGGACGATGGGCGTACCGTGCGTCGACGCATCACCGACCGTACCGAAGCCTCCAATGACGCCAATGTGCGTGTGGATGCAATCTTCGACACCACGCTGGCCGGCATGCGGCACCGCGTGCTGGCCGGGGTGGAGCACACCCGTGCACAGATGGATTTCGCCTCCGCGCGTGCCAACATCGGCTCGCTGGACATGTGGGCACCACAGTACGGCGTGGCAACGCGCCCGGTCACCCGACCGAACGCCGACTACGCGTACGACGTGGAGATGAACAGCGTCTACCTGCAGGACCAGGTGACGCTGAGTCCACACTGGAAAGCGCTGTTCAGCCTCCGCCACGACCGCGTACGCTCGGACCAGGACGACTTCTTCAACGAGGAACGCACGCGGGTGAAAGACAGCGCGGTGACCCGTCGTGCGGGCCTGGTCTACCAGCCCAATGACTGGGCGGCGCTGTACGCCAGCTACACCGAGAGCTTCCAGCCGCAGTCGGGGCAGACCCGCGATGGTGCGGCACTGTCCCCTGAGCGGGGCGAACAGTTCGAGCTGGGCACCCGCCTGGACCTGCTGGACGAGCGCCTCACGCTGACCAGTGCGGTGTTCCAGATCACCAAGCAGGACGTGGCCACCGAGGATCCGTTTGAACCGGACTTCAGCATTCTGACCGGTGAGCAGCGCGTGCGCGGCTGGGAAGTGGACGTGAGCGGGCGTCCTGCCGAGGGCTGGCAGGTGATTGCGAATGTGTCGCTGCTGGATGCCGAGATCACCCGCGACAACACGTACGCGGTGGGCAATCAACTGGTGGGTGTGCCGCGTTACAGCGGCAGGTTGTGGGTACAGCGCGACTTCGGCGGTGTGCTGGATGGCCTGACCGTCGGTGCTGGCGTCACCCGTGTAGGCGAGCGCGAAGTGGACCTGGACAACAGCTTCCGCATCGACGGCTACACCACGTTTGATGCACGCATCGGCTATGCGCTGACGCCGCGTGTGGATGTGTCATTGCGGCTGCGCAACCTGACCGATCGCTTCTATATCGAGGGCGTGCAGGCGTCGAACAACCTGTATGCCGGCACGCCGCGTAGTGCGGTGGTGCAGGTGAAGGTGGCGATGTAAGGGCGAAGAGGCAGGCGGTCAATGACCGCCTGCTTCATGCGAATGATGCGAGGAGCGGTGGCGGAACTTCCGCGACAGCCACTCGCCGACGTCATCCACCACGGTGAAGGCCGCCGGGATCACGATCAGGCTGAGCAGCGTGGAGGTGATCAGACCGCCGATCACCGCAATGGCCATCGGCGCACGGAAGCTGGAATCACCAGCAAAGCCCAGCGCGATCGGCATCATGCCCGCGCCCATCGCCAGCGTGGTCATGATGATTGGCTGTGCGCGCTTGCGGCAGGCATCGATCAGCGCGTCGTGCTGGCTCATGCCCTGCTCGTCCTCGGCCATCACCGCGTAGTCCACCAGCAGAATGGAGTTCTTGGTGGCGATGCCGATCAGCATCAGCAGGCCGATCAGCGCCGGCAGCGAAAGCATGTTCTGGGTGATCAGCAGCGCACCGAAGGCACCGCCGGCGCACAGCGGCACCGCGGCCAGAATGGTGACCGGCATCAAGGCGTGATTGAAAAGCAGCAACAGCACCATGTAGATGCAGATCAAGCCTGCCGCCATCGCCAGCAGGAAGCCGATGAACAGCTCCACGAATACTTCAGCGTCACCAGTGTTGAGGAAGGTCACGCCCGGCGGCAACTTCTTCACCGTCGGTAGCGCCTGAACCTCGGTCATCACTTCACCCAGTGGGCGTCCGTTGAGTTCAGCGGTCAGGGTCACGTTGCGCTGGCGCTGGTAGCGCGAGATCTGCGACGGGCCACTGCCCGGCTGGATGTCGGCTACCGCGGCCAGCGGCACCGGGCCGTCACGACCGGGCACACGCAGCTGGTGCACCAGCGACGGGTTGGCCAGGTCGGCTTCGGCGAAGCCGACGCGGATCGGCACCTGACGGTCGGGCAGGTTGAGCTTGGCGAGGCGCTGTTCGTAGTCACCGGCGGTGGCGATGCGCGCCG
>JAEXNZ010000108.1 GCA_023439425.1 Pseudomonadota bacterium | reverse complement strand
TGAACCTGTCCCCTGAAATCGGACGCCAAGAAGTACGGGGTCAGGAAGCGGCTTTCAATTGCTTTGCGTAGTCGTTTGGCGACACGAATCCGAGTGTCGAGTGTAGCCGGGTTGGGTTGTAGAAGCCGTGGATGTAGTTCGCAATGGATCGCCGAGCCTCATCCTTGGTTTCGTATACGCCGGTGGCTTCCTCACTTTTCAGTGTGGCAAAGAAGCTTTCGGCCACAGCGTTGTCCCAACAGTTGCCCCGCCTGCTCATGCTTTGCACTACGCCGTGCGCGGTCACAGTACCGCCGAACTCGCCGCTGGTGTATTGGCAACCTCGATCCGAGTGGAACAGCAACCCCGGCGGCCCCGGACAGACCGCCCATGCGTTGAGAAATGCCTGCTGCACCAGATCGTCGGGCATGCGATCTGACAGGCTGTATCCCAGCACCTGGCGCGTCTGCAGGCTGATGACAGTGGCCAGATACATCCACCCTTCGCGAGTTGCCAAATACGTGATGTCGCCGACCCATGCAGGCTGATCGCTGTCCACTGAGAATCGTCGGTCAAGAAGGTTATCGGCGGCTGGACGCGCGTCCTTGCGCTTGATGTTGCGCGGCCTCTGCGAGCCTTTGATCCTGCCCCGCAGGCCTTCCTCAGCCATCAATCGGGCAACCCGCTTGTGCCCCACGGCGTGGCTCCGCGCGCGCAGCGCCTGGACCAGTCGGGGCCGGCCATAGGTCCTCCGGCTCTGAGCATGAATGGTCCGAAGGTCCTCGCGCACTTCCGCGTCAGCGTCTGGCGACGGCTCAGCCAGCCGGCGTAGATAGTCGTGGAACCCTGAGGACGAAACCCCCATCAGACGACACAGCAGGCGTACCGGATAGTTGGTCCTTTCACGAGCGACGAAGGCGAACCTCACTTGGACTCTTTGGCGAAGAACGCCGTCGCTTTTTTTAAGATGTCTCGCTCCATGCGCAGGGTGGCGTTCTCTGCTCTTAACCGGCTCAGCTCGGCCTCCATCTCCGTTGCGGGCTGCCGGGAGGGGGAGCGCAATGGCTGGCCTGCGCGCGAGGCGGTAAGCCAGTTTGCCAGCGACTTCACAGAGACGTTGAGCTGCCGGGCGGCTGCGGTAGGGCCGATTGATTCAGCCAGCAGAACGGCCTGGGCCTTCTGATCATCGGTGTAGTGACGGCGAGGGGGACGTGACATAGGGAACCTCCAAGTGCGAGTAAATTATCGCTTCTTGGCGTCCGTTTCAGCGGGGCAGGTTCAGAGCTGCCTTTCAAGACGAGCGTACCACCGTTCCAAGGAGCTCGTTTGTGGGAGGTAGCAGAACTGATTGGCCTTTGATGAGTGGGTGGCATATAGGCTCAAAGCGAGAATCAATGCTCGCTCTAGTTTCCAGATCAGCTTTGGGTGTGGAAGAGGCCACTTGAGCGGGTCGAAGGCGTCATAGGTCGCATCTGCGCGGCTGAATTTGATGATGCGGGCATCTGGTGTGAGTCGATACCCTTCACGAAACGTTGTCCAAGCCGTGGCCAGTTGCTCTATAAGGTCGGCGTCGCCATCAACCTGGTCCTCTACGCGCAAGAATGCGACTACAAACTGCATCTCTTTGCTGATCGATATGCCTACGTAATGTGCCCCGTCGTTGAGGACAACAACGCGTGAAAGACTTGTCTCATTGGTGCTGAAGTTCGGAAACAGCGATTGCCTGATGCTCGGCGTAAGGTCGTTGGCGAAGTCCATTTTCTTGACCGTCATGTGGATGATGGTCAATTGATACGCGGCTCGCTCTTTCTGTGGAACAAAGCTTGTTGCAGTATCGGAGGCGACCACCAGTGCCATGCCAGGTCCCCGTAGTCCTTTACCGCAACATTGCCCAGCGGAAGCTGGAAGACCACCACCGATGGCAATCATGATTTCTGTAACGAATGACCACTGAATGCGAGGCATCCATCTGCGTTCAACGTCACGCGTTACAGTGTCAACAACCGTTGCTGGCCGTCGTCTATCGACCGACGCTACCCCGACGACCTGGAGACGCTGCGCAAAAACTTGCATTGCACTTTCATCATCAGGCGTGAGAGGTTCATGAGCCGGCTCCGCTTGAGTGCCAGAGAACACCTTAATGCCTTTGAGCTATCCAGCCAGAATCGACGGAAAGGAGGGCGACTACGTCATGACCTTCCGCGACATCCCAGAGGCCATTACGGGCGGTGCCACAATCGACATCGTGTTGGCCAACGCCGTGGACTGCTTGGTCACGGCGATCGAATTCTATGTCGATGATCGTAAGGCGCTGCCTGTCCCATCGGGTGCCAAGAACGGTGAAATCCTCATCGAGCTGCCGACCAGGAGTCATCGTCGAGCGGTTACAGCACCCCAGCCACCACAAGCCCGTTGTACGTAGCGCTCCAGTCCCCACTGTGCTTCACCGCAACACCACCCGCAGCGTTCCAAGCAGCGCAGTTCGCACTCCAGTCGTCGACAAGCACATCGCCGGGTCGATGCATGAACAAAGGTTTGTTCGCACCGCCCAGCACCGGCAGCACCAGGCAGGTCTGCGACAGATGCTCACGCACCCACGCACGCTTCTGCGTGGCAGCGGCGGTGTAGTTGCTCTTCGGGCAGGCGGTGAGGATCACCGGGTCCAGATGCTCAATGGCACGGAAGAATTCGAAGGCACCGGCAATCGGCGGCAGATCGCGGAAGAAGGATGCGTGGCCGTTGATATGCCCCCACATCACGTCGTCGTCCAGTTGGCGGTGGTCAAACCCGAACACGGCTGGAAAGCCGGTGTCGAAGTCGGCCATGACGCCGTCCAGGTCCAGATACAGCGTGCGTGTGTCTGCGGTAACGGCAGGTCGGGAAGTGGAGGAGGGCAGCGTCGGCTCGGAGGATTGGAACGCCTGCTCCAGGCTGCGCATGCCGTGTTCAACCCATTGCGACAGCGTGCTGGCGGGGATGTCCGCTTCGGCGCTGGCAGAAGCCACCGATGTGCGGCCCCGCAGAATTTCGACAACCAGGGCGGCTTTGCGCGGCCCCGTCCAGATAGGAGTCTCGTAATCCATTACGTCTCTCGTTTGCTTGATGGGTACTACGATAGCACTGGTTGCGGGTACTGCGATGGGAAGCAGAATGAGCTGACCGAAACTATCCTCGGGCCATCACGATCTGGGTGCGAACTTCCACCTTGAGTGCGCGTTTGACGGCTGCAAAAACGGCGGAAATATTGCTCATCGTTGGATTTCCCGATTGGGATAACATCCGGTGAAGGCTTTTCGCAGGCTTGTGGATCTCTTCAGCGAGCGCCTCGAAGCCCACCGTGGCGTTGACGAGGTCGCGCAGCACCAGTTTGGCCGATTCCGGCTCCCCATTGACGAACTGGGTGATGGCTTCGTCCAGCAGCGCTCGAGCAAACGCGGGGTCATTCTGCACGCGCGCTGCCACGGTTTCCTTGAAATTGCGAGTGAGTGCCATGTCTAGGTTCCTTTCTGCGTTGATGCCTTTCGTTGTTTGAAATCTTCCCAGAGAGTGACAGCCTTCTCGATGTCCTTCTGTTGTCGCTTCTTGGTGCCGCCGCCGATCAAGATGATGATCTTCAAGCCATCCCTGGCAAGGTAGATGCGCAGACCGGGTCCCCAGTTGATCTTGTATTCGCCGATACCGTGGAACCACGCGACGTTGGAGAGGTTTCCAAGTTCCAATCGAGTCAGCGCCATATGTACCTTCGCTGCGGCGAGGGGGTCGAGCTCTCCGTACCATTTGCCAAATGGGCTTGTGCCGTTATCCAGTAGGAGTTCCTTGAGCTCGTAAGTCACCATGTGACAGTAACATATACGTTCCCATTGTGTTTGGCCAGATGCAGTGCGGGTGGCTCGTTTCGGGTCGAAGCAGCTTCGTCGGTTGTCATGCCTTACCGGACGTAGACGAGTTCAGTGCGGTCGTCTTGCGAGCGACCCTACCGAAGCTGACGCAATCGGCCCCATGCGGCGAGTTCCCAGGTGGCCGGTGCTCAATCAGCCAGCCCCGGACAGTACGGGCGGAGCTGAGAGTGGTGGCACAAACAAAAAACCCGGAACTCCTCGCGGAATTCCGGGCTTCTTGTAGGTTCTTTCGAACCTGTGTTGGTGGAGGTGGGCGGAATTGAACCGCCGTCCGAAGGCACTCCATCCCCAGTTCTACATGCTTAGCTCACCGTTTGGTGTCGTCCTGAAGCAGTACGGTGTGCGAAACGCACCCCAGGATCAGCCCGCTTTAGGTTAGGCCGTGACTGACGGGCAGCCACCACAGCCGATTCCATGATAATGACCCTACACCGACGAGCATGGACACAAGTGGGTTCGGGGCTCCGCCTTATGCGGCAGAAGAACTACAACTGCAGCTGTTTTTTAGGCAGCAACAGCGAAGTTCGGAGCGTAGTCGCTTTCGTTGGCAACTAGAGTTTTGCCGCTGGATTTACGAGGAAAGCTGCCCCCTCGGCATGCACCAGGTAACTTCACAACCCCCGTCGAAACCAATGCACCCCCGGTTTCTTCAAGTTCTGTAAGGCTTTCAGACCCTTGGTTGACCAAAAGTGGACCAAGAGCCTGCCTGACAAGGCGAATTCTACGGCAAAGAACCTGAACAGTCACGCCGAGCGAGTTGCTGCCGAACCTGAACGGTACAGTGTCCAAAGACCAGAAAGCAGAGTGTCGGCTATTTTTTCCACATCAAATGATGTATAAAAACTGGACTGACCTGGGACCGGAGTTCCTATGACCTTTGCCGCCAGTCCGCGCGTTGTAGTGGACCCGATTGAAATCGAGGAAGACATCAGTGGTCGATTCGGCGTGTCGAGCGCCGAACTCAAGGGGGTTGCCGAAGGGATCCTCAGCGCGTTCTCGAAGGTGACTAGCCTCCATCCCAAGGGCTTCAATGGTACCTCGGGCTGGGCAGAGGGTTCGGCCGCGATCCGCTCGGTGCTCATTCCCAAAGGTTGGCATCCAGAAGACCCGCAGAACCAGCCCCGGATCGTCTCAAAGAAGTTGAGCGTAGCCATAACAGTCAGCAGCGGCAGCTCGTTCACAGGCGTGGAGACCAAAACTCCCCAGACCCGCAACGACAAAGGATCGCAAACTTCGAGTAGCGTCAGATTCAACGCGAAGCAGACGGAGCTTTTCCCGGCCCATGGCCAGGTGATTCCGTTGCGGCCGCAACAGGGTGGTCAATCGCTCTGGATCTTCCTGTATTACATCGATCGTGATAACAAAGAGCTCAGGTATGAGCTGTCGCAGCCCACTGCTATGTCCGAGGATGACAAGATTTCAGAGTGGGCAGTTCGTTATGTGTTCCCGCCGTTGAAGTTTGATGCAGTGTGGGACAGCCAAGACGACGATCAGGACGACATGCCTGACATTGACATTGAAGTAACGCCCAGGAAGTAGTCTGGATCTATGAATGCGATTTTTAACCCCACCCGCTTGGTACTTGCGCGCCAGCGGTGCCAGCTGAGCAAGAAGGATCTTGCTGCACAGGCGGGAATTACCCAGAAGAACCTGAAAGCGTATGAAGAGGGAGAGAGGCCTCCATCTCCCGAAGCTCTCGAGCAGCTCCGCAAAGTACTCGACTATCCGGTCGAGTTCTTTTTTGGAGGCGACGTTGATCGGCCTCTTGCCAGTAATGCCAGCTTCCGTTCGTTCTCACGCATGACCTCCGGGCAGCGAGATGCGGCTCTCGCAGCGGGCGGCATTGCGTTTGAGTTTTCATCGTGGATTGATGACAGGTTCCATCTGCCGACTGTCGATGTCCCAGATCTCACTGGGCTTGGTCCAGAGACTGCAGCTGACATCGTTCGGGCCAAGTGGAGTCTTGATTTGCGGCCGATCAAGAACATGGTCCACCTTCTGGAATCCCGTGGTGTGCGGGTCTTCTCGTTGGTTGAGGACAGTCGAGAGGTCAATGCTTTTTCATCTTGGCGAAATGGCTCTATTCCTTTCGTGTTCCTCAATACGATGAAGTCTTCGGAGTCGAGTCGATTTGATGCAGCCCACGAGCTGGGGCATCTCGTTTTGCACCGACATGGAGATCCCAAAGGGAAGGAAATTGAGGCGGAGGCAAACGCCTTTGCATCTGCGCTCTTGATGCCTCGGTCGGAGATGCTTGCGCTCTCGGCCCGGCCCATTGGGCTGCAAGAGGTCATGCGGTACAAGAAGATATGGAACGTTTCTGCGATGGCACTCGTTTATCGGCTCCACAAAGTTGGCGTTCTTACTGAGTGGCTTTACCGTTCTATGTGTATCGATCTGAGCTCTATGGGAATGCGAAGCAAAGAGCGTGATAGCGCTGAGCGTGAAAATTCTTTGGTGCTTAAAAAAGTTTTTGAGGCATTGAAGGAAGATGGAAAGACCTTGCGTGACGTCGCGAGTGATCTCCGTTTGCCTGTTGAAGAGCTTCATAAGTTGATCTTCGCGCTAACGCCGGTTTCCCTTGGATCTGAGAACTCTCAGCCCGCGCAGTCTGCTCCCCGAAGAGGGCACCTCTCGCTGGTGCGATAGACCTCGCCAGGCGCAGCCTGCGGCCGCGGTGCGAAGGCGTCAGGATGTCGGCGTTGCAGCTGGACGGGGGACCCAGACTGCCTCGGCCTTGGCCCCAGCGTCCGGCACCATCGACGGGATCCAGCGGCCGTACTTCTTGGCAGTGATGGTCCAGTCCCTGTGGCCCATCTGCTTGGCCACCCACATCACGTTCTCGCCGGCGCTCAGTGCCTGGGAGGCGAAGGTGTGCCGCATCTGGTACGGGTAGCGGTACCGGACGCCGGCGTGGCGCAGCGCGCGCTGCCATTCGCCGGCGCGTATGGTCTGGTCTGAAGACCATCGGGCATTCGACTTGGGATCGTGGAAGACGAACTCCCCGGCGGTCTGGGTGAAGGCGCGCTGGGCTTTGAGCGCATCGATCGCCGGCTGCAGCAGCTGTACCTCGCGCACCCCGGACTCGGTCTTGGGTGCCTTCATCTTACCCATGACCCACGCCCGGCGGATCTTGACGGTGCCTTTGCGCCAGTCGACGTCCGACCAGCACAGCCCGATCATTTCCGATGTGCGCAGCCCCGTGGCAAAGTTGAACTGGCAGTAGTTGCGTACCTGGGCATCGCGGCAGGCTGCCAGGATTGCCTGGACCTCCTGTGGGGTGAACGGATCCACCTCCTCGCGGGCATTGGCCTTGGCCCGGCGCTTCACCCGGAACCCATCGAGCGGGTTGTTCGGTATCAGGTCGTCGGCCACGGCCTCGTCCAGGGCCCCGCGCAACGGCCCAAGCACGTTGTTGATCCGCTTGGCCGAGGTGGATTCGTCGAAGCTGGCCACCAGGGCCTTCAACGCGATGCGGTCGAAGTCCCGCAGCACGATTGACCCGCAACGGGGGACCAGGATGTTCTTCACGATGCGGCGGTAGCCGATCATGGAGCTGTGCTCGAGCTCGGGCTCTTTCTGCTCCAGCCAGCGATTGAGCACCAGCTCCAGGGTGTCCAGGGCGGCGGGGCGGGTGGCCACCTTCCTGGCGCTTTTGCTGTTGGGGAAGTGGGTGGCGTAATCGAACGTGCCTTTTTCGATCTCGACCTTGATCTGCCCCAGCAGGTTCTCGCAGTACCGCAGATTGCGGGGCGTGGGTTCCAGCTTCAACCGTTCGCGGCAGCGTTTGCCGCGGTAGTAGAAATCTAGCGCGATGCTGCTCTCAGAAGCTGCCCGGACACCGCCTTGCCGTGAATTACCCACTCTTCGTATCCCTCAAGATCTATCAGAATTCTTCCATCCGGCGCTTTCATGAAGACCGCGCCCTCCAGCCAATCGCCCCGCTTGATCTTCGAGTTGGCCGCATCGACGGTGTAGCCGGTCAGGGTCTCGAACTGCTTCAAGGTGACGAATCGCACGGGCCGCAGGTTCACGGGGGATGCGGTCCTCGGCAACCCTCGGGCTGAGCTATTCATGGGTACCTGCCTTCAGGCACCAAAGCACGGTCG
>JAEXNZ010000089.1 GCA_023439425.1 Pseudomonadota bacterium | reverse complement strand
CCATCTCCACTTCATCGGGAATGATGTTGTAGCGGATGCCACCCTTGATCGCGCCGAAGCTGACCACCGCCGGCTGCTTGGAAATGTTGGAACGACGGCTGACGATGGTCTGCGCGGTGCCGACCAGGTCGGCGGTGGCGACGATCGGGTCGACCCCGTTCCACGGCGCTGAACCGTGGGTCTGGCGGCCGATCACCTTGATTCCGAAGCGGTCCGACGCGGCCATTAGCGGGCCACCGCGCACGGCGATCTGGCCCGCCTGCACGCTGGAGAACACATGCAGGCCGAACACGGCCTCCGGCTTGAAGTCGGCAAACACGCCTTCCTTCAGCATCAGCGCGGCACCGCCCTCTTCCGGCGGCGGCGCACCCTCTTCGGAGGGCTGGAAGATCAGCATCACTTCGCCGGGCAGGTTCTCGCGCATCTTCACCAGCGCGTCTGCCACGCCGAGCAGGGTGGCGGTGTGGGCATCGTGGCCGCAGGCATGCATCACCCCGACCTGCTCGCCGCGGTAGGTGCTGGTGGCCTTGCTGGCAAACGGCAGGCCGGTCTGTTCGGTCACCGGCAGCGCATCCATGTCGGCGCGCAGGGCGATGCGCGGACCGGGCTTGCCGCCCTTGATGATCGCCACCACGCCGTGATGGGCAATGCCGGTCTTGGGCTTCAGGCCCATCGCGCGCAGGCGCTCGGCAACCTTGGCCGAGGTCCGCTCTTCGCGGTTGGACAGCTCCGGGTGCTGGTGGAAGTCGCGTCGCCACTCCACCACCTGGGCCTGCAGACGGGCAGCGGCGGCGGTCACTTCCGGGCGCTCGGCCGGGGCGGCCGCAGCAAGGGCGGGGCTGGCCAGCAACAGGGCGGACATCAACAGCGACAGACGGGGCATCAGGCAGGTCTCCACAGCGGACAGGGGGTCAACTGCCTGAATGTAGGCCATCTGCGCCGGGATGTGTCGGTTTTGGCCCTCTCGTGGCCCACCGGGTGAGAACCCCTTGGGGAACATCGTCTCGTAACGGTGGTCTGAGCGCACGTCCCATCCGTCATGCAGGCAGTCTCACGGCGGGCGGGTATGCTTTGCAGCAGCCAACCGGGCCCTTGCCCTTCGCCAGCCTCAGGAGTTTTGAATGTCGCGTTTCTGGAAGATCGTGCTGCTGGTGATCGCAGTGCTGGTGGTGGGCCTGATCGGCCTGCGCGTACTGGGCGGGGGCAAGGACAAGGCAGGCGGGCCCGGCGCGGCGGCCGAAGCCGGCAAGGACGGCGAGCGTGACACCGCGCCGGTGCCGGTCACCGTGGTCGATGCCGCGCGCCAGGACGTGCCGGTGTATGCCAGCGCGCTGGGCACGGTGTCGGCAATGAACACCGTCACCGTGAGCCCGCAGGTCGGCGGCCAGCTGATCAGCCTGAACTTCAAGGAAGGCCAGGAAGTGAAGCAGGGCGATGTGCTGGCGCAGATCGACCCGCGCACTGCCCAGGCCAGCTATGACGAAGCCGCCGCGGCCAAGCGCCAGAACCAGGCGCTGCTGGCCACCGCGCGCTCCAACTACGCGCGCTCCAACTCGCCGGAGTACCGCCAGTACGTGGCCAAGACCGACCTGGACACCCAGCGCAACCAGGTGGCCCAGTACGAAAGCACGGTGGCCGCCAACGAGGCCAGCATGCGTGCCGCCCAGGTGCAGCTGCAGTACACCAAGGTCACCGCACCGATCTCCGGCATTGCCGGCATCCGCGCGGTGGACGCCGGCAATGTGGTCAGCGCCGGGACCGCGCTGGTGACCCTGACCCAGGTGCACCCGATCCACATTGTGTTCAACCTGCCCGAGCGCCAGCTGCCGGACGTTCGTCAGGCCCAGCAGGCCGGCCCGGTGACCATTGCCGCACTGGACCGCAATGACGCGCATGTGCTCACCGAGGGCGGCAAGCTGGACGTGGTGGACAACCAGATCAGCAGCGACAGCGGCACCTTCCGTGCCCGTGCGCTGTTCGACAACACCGACAACACCTTGTGGCCGGGCCAGTTCGTCAATGTGCGCATGCAGTTGCGCACCATTACCGGCGGCGTGGTCATTCCGACCCAGGCGGTAATGCGCGGCCCGGACGGCGAGTACGTGTACATCGTGCAGGCCGACAACACCGTGGCCATGCAGACGGTGAAGAGCGGTGTGGAAGTGGGCGACAGCCACGTGCAGATCACCGAAGGCCTGAAAGGTGGCGAGCGGGTGGTCAGCGAAGGCCAGTTCCGCCTGAAGCCGGGCAGCAAGGTCACCGCCCTGAAGCCGGGCGAAACCCCGGCCGCGCCGACCGAGGCTGAACTCAAGGCCGCGGCCCAGCAGCAGGGTCCGGGTGGCCGCCGTGGCGGTGGTCCGCGCTGATCGCGCACCGCGTCTTTCCGGTACCGGCGTGCGCGCGGGTACCGGCTTTCTGCATTGCCGTCTGACGTAACCGCAAGGACCCGCCCGTGGGCTTTTCGACGATCTTCATCCGCCGCCCCATCGCCACCTCGCTGCTGATGGCGGGCCTGTTGCTGCTGGGCATTCTTGGTTACCGGCAGCTGCCGGTGTCGGCGCTGCCGGAAGTGGACGCGCCCAGCCTGGTGGTGACCACCCAGTACCCCGGTGCCAACGCCACCACCATGGCCTCGCTGGTGACCACGCCGCTGGAACGCCAGTTCGGGCAGATCTCCGGGCTGGAGCTGATGACCTCGGACTCGTCGGCCGGGTTGTCGACGATCATCCTGCAGTTCTCGATGGACCGCGACATCGACATTGCCGCGCAGGACGTGCAGGCAGCGATCCGCCAGGCCACCCTGCCCTCGTCGCTGCCCTACCAGCCGGTCTACAACCGGGTGAATCCGGCTGATGCGGCGATCGTCACTCTCAAGCTCACCTCGGACACGCGCCCGCTGCGCGATGTGAACAACTACGCCGACTCGATCCTGGCCCAGCGGCTGTCGCAGGTGCAGGGCGTGGGCCTGGTCTCGATTGCCGGCAACGTGCGCCCGGCCGTGCGCATCCAGGTCAACCCGGCGCAGCTGTCGAACATGGGCCTGACCCTGGAAGAGCTGCGCAGCGCGCTCACCCAGGCCAACGTCAACGCGCCGAAGGGCTCGCTCAACGGCAAGACCCAGTCCTACAGCATCGGCACCAATGACCAGCTGACCAGCGCGGCCGAGTACCGCGACACCATCATCAGCTACCAGAACGGCCGCCCCGTGCGGCTGTCCGATGTGGCCGAGGTGATCGACGGCGTCGAGAACGACCAGCTGGCGGCCTGGGCCGACGGCAAGCCGGCGGTGCTGCTGGAAGTGCGCCGCCAGCCGGGCGCGAACATCGTGCAGACGGTGGAACGCATCCGTGCCCTGCTGCCGCAGCTGCAGAGCGTGCTGCCGGCCGACGTGCACCTGGAGATCTTCTCTGACCGCACCGAGACCATCCGTGCTTCGGTGCATGAAGTGCAGTTCACCCTGATCCTGACCATCGGGCTGGTGGTGGCGGTGATCTTCGTGTTCCTGCGCCGCCTGTGGGCGACCATCATTCCGTCGGTGGCAGTGCCGCTGTCGCTGGCCGGCACCTTCGGGGTGATGGCGTTCGCCGGCATGTCGCTGGACAACCTCTCCTTGATGGCGCTGGTGGTGGCCACCGGCTTCGTGGTCGACGATGCGATCGTGATGATCGAGAACATCGTGCGCTACATCGAACAGGGCAAGAGCGGCCCAGAAGCGGCCGAGATCGGTGCACGCCAGATCGGCTTCACAGTGCTCTCGCTGACCGTCTCGCTGGTGGCGGTGTTCCTGCCGCTGCTGCTGATGCCGGGCGTGACGGGGCGGTTGTTCCATGAGTTCGCGTGGGTGCTGAGCATCGCGGTGGTGCTGTCGATGCTGATCTCGCTGACCCTCACCCCGATGATGTGCGCTTACCTGCTCAAGCCGGATGCGCTGCCGGAAGGCGAAGACGCGCACGAACGGGCCGCGGCGGCCGGCAAGCAGAACCTGTGGACCCGCACCGTGGGTCTGTACGAGCGCAGCCTGGACTGGGTGCTGGAACACCAGCCGCTGACCCTGGCGGTGGCCGGCGGCGCGCTGGTGCTGACGGTGCTGCTGTACGTGCTGATTCCCAAGGGGCTGCTGCCCGAACAGGACACCGGGCTGATCACCGGCGTGGTCCAGGCCGACCAGAACATCGCCTTCCCGCAGATGGAGCAGCGCACCCAGGCAGTGGCCGAAGCCCTGCGCAAGGACCCGGCAGTGACCGGTGTATCCGCCTTCATCGGCGCGGGCAGCATGAACCCGACGCTCAACCAGGGCCAACTGTCGATCGTGCTGAAGCAGCGCGGCGACCGCGATGGGCTGGATGAGATCTTGCCGCGCCTGCAGCAGGCGGTGGCCGGCATTCCCGGCGTGGCGCTGTACTTGAAGCCGGTGCAGGACGTGACCCTGGACACGCGTGTCGCCGCCACCGAGTACCAGTACTCGCTGTCGGACGTGGACAGCGAACAGGTCGCCCTGCAGGCCACCCGGCTGACCGAGGCACTGCGCCAGCGCCCGGAACTGGCCGACGTGGACAACAACCTGTCCAACCAGGGCCGTGCGCTGGAGCTGAACATCGATCGCGACAAGGCCAGCGTGCTGGGCGTGCCGATGCAGACCTTCGACGCCACCCTGTACGACGCTTTCGGCCAGCGCCAGATCTCGACCATCTTCACCGAGCTCACCCAGTACCGCGTGGTGCTGGAAGTGGCCCCGGAGTTCCGCACCAGCACGGCGCTGATGAACCAGCTGGCGGTGGCCTCGAACGGGGCCGGCGCGCTGACCGGCAGCAATGCGACCAACTTCGGCCAGGTCACCTCGTCCAACTCCTCCACCGCCACCGGCATCGGCGCGCAGAACACCGGCATTCCGGTCGGCGCGGGCAACATCATTCCGCTTTCGGCGCTGGCTGAAGGCAAGGTCACCAGCACCCCGCTGGTGGTCAGCCACCAGCAGCAGCTGCCGGCGGTGACGGTGTCGTTCAACATCGCGCCGGGCTACTCGCTGTCTGACGCGGTCAAGGCCATCGAGGAAACCAAGGCCAGCCTGGACATGCCGGCGCAGGTGCACGCGCAGTTCATCGGCAAGGCGGCCGAGTTCACCGGCAGCCAGACCGACGTGGTGTGGCTGCTGCTGGCTTCGCTGGTGGTGATCTACATCGTGCTGGGTGTGCTGTATGAAAGCTACATCCACCCGATCACCATCATTTCCACCTTGCCGCCGGCCGGCGTGGGCGCGCTGCTGGCGCTGATGGTGTGCGGCCTGAGCCTGTCGGTGGACGGCATCGTCGGCATCGTGCTGCTGATCGGCGTCGTCAAGAAGAACGGCATCATGATGGTCGACTTCGCGATTGAAGCGCGCCGCGCCGGGGCCAATGCACATGAAGCGATCCGTCGCGCCTGCCTGCTGCGTTTCCGCCCGATCATGATGACCACCGCTGCGGCCATGCTGGGTGCGCTGCCGCTGGCGCTGGGCACCGGCATCGGTTCGGAGCTGCGCCGCCCGCTGGGCATCGCCATCGTCGGCGGCCTGCTGCTGTCGCAGCTGGTAACGCTGTACACCACGCCGGTGATCTACCTGTACATGGAACGCTTCTCCGAACGCATGCGCCTGCGCCGTGAGCAGCGCGCCCTGCGTCACGCCGCCGCACAGGACCGCGCGTGAACATCTCCGGTCCGTTCATCCGCCGCCCGATCGGCACCACCCTGCTGGCCATCGGCCTGTTCGTGGTGGGCCTGCTCTGTTATCTGAAGCTGGGTGTGTCGGCGCTGCCGAACATCCAGATTCCAGTGATCTTCGTGCATGCCAGCCAGTCCGGGGCAGATGCCACCACCATGGCCTCGACGGTGACCGCGCCGCTGGAACGCCATCTGGGCCAGTTGCCCGGCGTGGACCAGATGCGCTCGTCCAGCTCGGAAGGCAGCTCGCTGGTGTTCATGATCTTCCAGAGCGGCGTGGACATTGATTCGGCGGCGCTGGATGTGCAGACCGCGATCAACTCGGCACAGGCCGACCTGCCCTCCGGGCTGGGGTCGCCGATGTTCCAGAAGGCCAACCCGAACGATGACCCGGTGATCGCCATCGCGCTCACCTCGCAGACCCAGTCGGCCGACGAACTGTACAACGTGGCCGACTCGCTGCTGGCGCAGCGCATCCGCCAGATCAGCGGGGTGTCGTCGGTGGATATCGCCGGTGCTTCCACGCCCGCCGTGCGGGTGGATGTGAACCTGCGCCTGCTCAATGCGCTGAACCTGACCCCGGACGACCTGCGCAACGCAGTGCGCGCGGCCAATGTGACCTCGCCCACCGGCTTTCTGAGCGACGGCAACACCACCACCGCGATCATCGCCAACGACTCGGTGGCGCGCGCGGCGGACTTCGCCAACCTGGTGATCAAGACCCAGGACGACGGCCGGGTGATCCGGCTCAAGGACGTGGCCAACGTCTACGATGGACAGCAGGATGCCTACCAGGCGGCGTGGTTCAACCACAAACCGGCGGTGGTGATGTATGTGTTCACCCGCGCCGGGGCCAACATCGTGGAGACGGTGGACCGGGTGAAGGCGCAGATTCCGACCCTGCGCGACTACCTGCAACCGGGCACGGTGCTGACCCCCTATTTCGACCGCACACCGACGATTCGTTCGTCGCTGCACGAAGTGCAGATCACCCTGCTGATCAGCCTGGCGATGGTGGTGCTGACCATGGCGCTGTTCCTGCGCCGGCTGGCCCCCACGCTGATTGCCGCGATCACCGTACCGCTGTCATTGGCGGGTGCGGCACTGGTGATGTACGTGTTCGGCTTCACCCTGAACAACCTGAGCCTGCTGGCGCTGGTGATCGCGATTGGATTCGTGGTCGACGATGCGATCGTGGTGATCGAAAACATCATGCGCCACCTCGATGAGGGCATGCCGCGCCTGCAGGCGGCGTTGACCGGTGCGCGCGAGATTGGCTTCACCATTGTCTCGATCACCGCCTCGCTGGTGGCGGTGTTCATTCCACTGTTGTTTGCCAGTGGCATGGTCGGCGCGTTCTTCCGCGAGTTCACGGTCACCCTGGTCGCGGCCATCGTGGTCTCGATGATCGTCTCGCTGACCCTGACCCCGGCGCTGTGCAGCCGCTTCCTGAGCGCGCACGAAGAACCGGAGAAGCCGTCGCGAGTCGGTCGATTCCTGGATGGCGCGCATGACCGCATGCTGCGTGTCTACACCGTATGCCTGGACTTCTCGCTGCGCCACGCCCTGCTGCTGTCGCTGACCCCGATCCTGCTGATCGTGGCCACGGTGATGCTGGCCGGCGCGGTCAAGAAGGGCTCATTCCCACCGCAGGACACCGGGCTGATCTGGGGCCGCGCCAATTCCAGCGCGACGGTCTCGTTTGAAGACATGGTCAACCGCCAGCGCCGCAACACCGACATGCTGATGGCCGACCCGGCGGTGAAGACCGTGGGCGTGCGCCTGGGCAGTGGCCGTCAGGGCTCCAGCGCGCAGTTCAACGTCGAGCTGAAAACCCGCAAGGAAGGCCGCCGCGAGACCACGGCGGTCGCGCTGGCCCGGTTGAGCGCCAAGGCCGACCGCTACCCGGACCTGCAGCTGCGCCTGCGCGCGATCCAGGACCTGCCCAGCGATGGCGGCGGCGGCAACAGCCAGGGCGCGCAGTACCGCGTGTCGCTGCAAGGCAATGACCTGGCCCAGCTGCAGGAATGGCTACCCAAGGTACAGGCAGCGCTGAAGCAGAACCCCAAGCTGCGCGACGTCGGCACCGACGTGGATACCGCCGGCCTGCGCCAGAACGTGGTGATCGACCGCGCCAAGGCGGCGCGCCTGGGCGTTTCGGTCGGCGCGATTGATGGCGCGCTGTATGGTGCGTTTGGTCAGCGCCAGATCTCCACGATCTATTCGGACATCAACCAGTACAGCGTCGTGGTCAATGCCCTGCCCGAGCAGACCGCCACGCCGAAGGCGCTGGATGAGATCTATGTGCGCGCCGGCAATGGCGAGATGATTCCGCTGACCGCGGTGGCCGAGCAGGTGCCGGGGCTGGCCGCGCCGCAGATCACCCACCAGAACCAGTACACCACCATGGACCTGAGCTACAACCTGGCTCCGGGCGTGAGTACGGGCGAGGCGGATCTGATCATCAAGCGCACCGTGGATGGTCTGCGCCTGCCGGGCGACATCCGCATCAGCGACGGCGGCGGTTTCAACGTTCAGCTGAATCCGAATTCGATGCTGATCCTGGTATTGGCCGCGATCATCACCGTGTACCTGGTGCTGGGCATGCTGTACGAAAGCCTGGTGCACCCGGTGACCATTCTGTCCACGCTGCCGGCGGCGGGCGTGGGCGCGTTGCTTGCGCTGTTCGTGACCAACACCGAGCTTTCGGTGATCTCGATGATCGCGCTGGTGCTGCTGATCGGCATCGTGAAGAAGAACGCGATCATGATGATCGACTTCGCGGTGGTAGCGCAGCGCGAGCACGGCAAGACCCCGCTGGAGGCGGTGCGCGAGGCCAGCATCGTGCGCTTCCGCCCGATCATGATGACCACCATGGTGGCGATCCTGGCGGCGGTGCCGTTGGCGATCGGCATCGGCGAAGGCTCGGAACTGCGCCGCCCGCTGGGTATTGCGATGATCGGCGGCCTGCTGTTCTCGCAGAGTCTGACCCTGCTCAGCACGCCGGCATTGTATGTGATCTTCTCCTGCCTGCAGGGACATTGGCGCGCGTGGCGGGCACGCCGACGCGCGAAAGCGTCACGACCAACGGTCGTGACC
>JAEXNZ010000088.1 GCA_023439425.1 Pseudomonadota bacterium | reverse complement strand
GAAGTCGAAGCTGCCGGCGTGCGCCTTCATCTGCGCCGGGTCGCGCGAAACCAGCACTTCATCCGCGCCCAGACGCTTGGCGTCCGCACCCTTTTCCGGGGTGGTGGTGATCATCACCACGGTCGCGCCCATCGCCTTGGCGAACTTCACGCCCATGTGGCCGAGGCCACCCAGGCCGATCACGCCGACCTTCTGGCCGGGACCGACCTTCCAGTGGCGCAGCGGCGAATAGGTGGTGATGCCCGCACACAGCAGCGGTGCGGCCGCCTTCAGGTCGAGCTTTTCCGACACCTTCACCACGAAGCGCTGTTCCACCACCACGTGGTCGGAATAGCCACCGTAGGTCAGCTGGTCGCTGCCGCGTTCCTTGCTGTTGTAGGTGTAGGTCGGGCCCTTTTCGCAGTACTGCTCCAGGTCGTGTTCGCAGGCGTCGCAATGACGGCACGAGTCGACCATGCAGCCCACGCCGGCGAAATCGCCGACCTTGAAGCGGGTGACGTTGGCACCGACCTCGGTGACCCGGCCGATAATCTCGTGGCCCGGCACCATCGGGAACAGCGCGCCGCCCCAGTCGTCGCGGGCCTGGTGCAGGTCGGAGTGGCAGATGCCGCTGTAGAGGATCTGGATGCGCACGTCATCGGCACCGACCGCGCGGCGTTCGAAGGTGAACGGCACCAGCGGGGCCTGGTTGTCATGCACGGCATAGCCATGGGCAAGTGACATGGGGGTCTCCTGGGGTTTGTGGAAAGGCGCTTTACAATACGCCCGCACCCGGGTCACCGGGAGTCCCGATATCGGCATGTGTCATCAAGGCAGACTGCACAATCATGGCCACTGACAACCTGACCCACCTTGCCGCCTTTGCCGCCGTGGCCCGCCACCGCAGTTTCCGCAAAGCCGGTGCCGAGCTGTCCCTGTCCACCTCGGCCGTGAGCTACGCGATCCGCGCGCTGGAGGAGCGCCTGGGGGTGGGGCTGTTCCACCGTACCACCCGCAGCGTGGCGCTCACCGAAGCAGGCCAGCGGCTGCTGGACCGGCTGCAACCGGCCCTGCATCAGGTGAGTGACGCGCTGGAGGAGATGAACCACTTCCGCGCCGCTCCGGCCGGCCTGCTGCGGATCAACGCGGCGCGCGCTGCCGTGCCGACCCAGCTGGGCCCGCGCCTGACCCGCTTTCTGCATGCCCACCCGGACGTGCGCCTGGAGCTGACCGAGAACGATGGTCTGGTCGACATCGTGTCCGAAGGCTTCGATGCCGGCGTGCGCCTGCATGAGTTCGTGCCCGAGGACATGGTGGCGGTACCGCTGGGCCGGCCGCTGCGTGGGATGATAGTGGCCTCACCGGCGTACCTTGAACGCCACCCGGCTCCACAGCATCCGCGCGACCTGCTGCAGCACGAATGCATCCGCTTCCGCTTCGCCAGCGGCCACCTGTACAAGTGGCAGTTCGACCGCGACGGGCAGTCGCTGGAGCTGGACGTGCAGGGCCGGCTGACCTTGAGTGAGCAGACCACCATCATCCGCGCGGTGCTGGACGGCTTCGGCTTGGCCTATGTGCTGGAGGACGCCGCCCGCCCCTGGCTCGACGCTGGACAAATGCACGCCGTGCTCGAGGACTGGAGTGAACCGTTTCCCGGTTTCGTGCTGTACTACCCCCGCCAGCGGCAGATGTCCTCGGCCCTGCGCGCGTTCGTCGACAGTCTGCACAGCACGGAACCTTGAGCGCTCATCGCGCCTGCAGCGTGGACGTACCGAAGATCAGCTGCTGCGCCATCGGGCGGCCGATGAAGCGCTCCGGGAAGATCGGGGCAGGGGCGCTGGCGGCCTCCAGCCGCTGCAGCTTGTCAGAGCTCAGCGACACCGCGAGCGCGCCCAGATTGTCCTCGGCCTGCGCCAGCGTGCGCGCGCCGATGATCGGCGACACCACGCCAGGCTGTGCCAGTGTCCACGCCAATGCCACCTGAGCGCGCGAAGCCCCCAGCTCGTCAGCAACGCTGCCGACCACGTCCGCAATCGCCAGCGAACGCGTGTTGAGGTGACCAATGGAGGCGATCACGCCCTTGCGGTCACCCGAAACTTCCGCGCTGTTGTCGTCGGACAGATCGGCCGCGCTGTACTTGCCGGTGAGAATGCCGCCACCCAGCGGCGACCACGGCAGCACGCCCAATCCCAGCGCCTGCGCCATCGGCAGCAGCTCGTGTTCTACCGTGCGCTCGACCAGGCTGTACTCGATCTGCAGTGCCACCAGCGGCGACCAGCCACGCAGGTCGGCCAGGGTCTGCATCTGCGCCACCCGCCACGCGGGTGTATTGCAGATGCCCAGGTACAGCAGCTTGCCGGCGCGCACCAGGTCATCCAGAGCCCGCATCACTTCCTCCGGCTGGGTGGTGAAGTCCCAGGCGTGCACATACATCAGGTCGATGCGGTCGGTGTCCAGCTGGCGCAGGCTGGTCTCCACCGAACGCACCACGTTGTAGCGGTGGTTGCCGCCGGAATTGATGTTGGCCGCGTCGCGGGCCATGGTGTACTTCGTCGCCAGTACCAGCTGGTCGCGCTTGGCCTTGGCGAAGCGGCCCAGGATCTGTTCGGCCGCGCCGTTGGTGTAGTTCACCGAGGTGTCGATGAAGTTGCCGCCGCGATCCACGTAGGCATCAAAGATGCGGCGGGCCTCGCTTTCGTCCGCACCCCAGCCCCAGTCAGCACCGAAGGTCATGGTGCCCAGCGACAGCGGCGAGACGCGCAGGCCGGAGCGACCGAGCAGGCGGTAGTGGTCCAGTGATGTGGCGGTGTGCATGGCGCAGTTCCCATCGTCAGGTGATGGGGTCATTCTCGGCAGCCATCCGCGCCAGGCGGTAGAACGCCTCGCCGGCATGCTTGCACGATTGTCCAAAGGTGGTCGATGATGCGGACATGACCGCGCTGCTTACCTTCCGCGATGCCATTGCCCGCCATGCGCCCGGTGACGGCACTTTCGCCACCGCGTTGCCGGGCGTGACCCTGATCCGCTGCGCCAGTCCGACACTGCCGATGCCGGTGATCTACGAACCCACGGTGTGCTTCGTGGCGCAGGGCCGCAAGCGCGCGGCCTTGGGCGAACGGGTGTTTCACTACGATCCGGCCAGTTACCTGGTGGCCACGGTGGGGTTGCCGGTGATGGGCGCGGTGGTGGAGGCCAGCGAAGCCGCCCCGTACCTGTGCATGCAGTTGGATCTGGATCCGGCCCTGCTGGGTGAGCTGACGCTGCAGCATCCACGCCCGCTGCCCGCGGCGATGGATGACAGCGCCGGGCTGACGCTCGGTGCAATGACGTTCCCGCTGCTTGAGGCAGCTACCCGCTTGTTGAAGCTGCTCGACACGCCACAGGACATCGCCCCGCTGGCACCACTGGCGCTGCGCGAACTGCTCTACCGCCTGATCAGCAGCGAACACGGCGAAGTGTTCCACCACATGGCGCGCACCGATACCCGCCAGGCACAGATCGCCCGCGCCATCCTGTGGTTGCGCGCCAATTATCGAGATGCCAGCCGCATCGACACTCTGGCCGAGGTCGCAGGCATGAGCCGTTCCAGCTTTCACGCACACTTCAAGGCGGTCACCGCCATGAGTCCACTGGATTTCCGTGGCCAGCTGCGCATGCAGGAAGCGCGGCGGCTGATGGTGGGCGAGGGCCTGGATGCAGCGACGGCGGGGCACCGGGTGGGCTATGACAGTCCCTCGCAGTTCAGCCGCGAGTACGCGCGCCTGTTTGGGCTGCCGCCGGCTCGCGACGCGCAGCGGCTGCGTCAGCCCGATTGAGTGCTGCAAGGCGGCGTGATAGCGTGCGCCCGGGCACAACGCCCGTCCGACAGGGATGTCCATGAACCGCGTGTTTGTTCTGCTGTTGATTCTCAGCGTGCTGGGCGGCGTGCTGCACGCGAAGCGCACCTTTTTCCCGAGCCGTGCGCAGCAGGCCGAGGCACTGATGGCCAACCCGATCCCGGCGACGCCTGCGGCCCAGGTGACCGGCCCCGCCGTCGATGTCTACGGTCGCACCGGTTGCGGCTTCACCCGCCGCATGCTGGCCGACCTGCAGGGAGCCGGGATTCCGGTGCGCTACTACGACATCGACGTACCGGCGATTGAGGCGCAGTTCGACAGCCGGTTCCGCCACGCCGGGCTGCTGCGCAACGGGATGTACGAGTTGCCGGTGGTGGAAGTGGGCGGGCGCTCGTATGCACGCCCGTCGTCGGAATCGGTGGCCTATCGGTTCCGCAATCGCTGAGTGGCTTTGGGCAGGTCCGTGCCGCCCACGCGGCGCACGTTGATTCGCCAGTCCCAGCACGCATCCGACAACGGCATGTGGCTCTCAACTTGCCCGCTCTTGATCAGTGCACGCAATCGCGCTGCGAAGAAGTGGTCACTCAGGCCGTTGCGCCGTTCGCAGCGTGACATGGCATTGCCGGCCACGTAGTTGGCTGGCGTCCACTGATAGGGGCAGCAGGTCAGCAGCAGCGCATCGTGCAGGTCGATCGGGCGGTAGCGAAGCGTGCCGTCGCCATCCAGGTGGCGTACGGGTTCTGGATGGGCGGCGATAGCGATGAATTCCCGTGCCAACGCCGCAGCTGTGGCTGAGCTCAAGGGACGGGCAGATGGCACCAAGCGCGCCAGCGCCTCAGGCGGATGCGCGGCCACTGATTCGAACCAGCCCTCGAATGCGGGAACCGATACCTGCCAGAGCATGGCGCGGGTTGCTTCCAGCATGTGGCAGGCCATTCGCAACAGGACATGATCCGACGCGTTTCCACTGATCCACAGGATTGCGCTGCCCGGAATCTGGAAGCGTGCCTTCAACGCATCCCAGCGTGCGAACAGGTCTTCGCCTGGCTCGAGATCATCGAACTCGCCGGCAGCGGAGGGTGGCGGTAAGTAGAGCGTACTCAGAAAGGCGTTGCGTTCGGCGGCGCTTCCCAGCGGGCCAACCGACAGCCAGTCGTTGAGCGCGAACACCTCGCCGGACATCTGGCCGGTGACGATGGCATGCCGGAGACAGGCCGCTGCGCTGTCGCCGTCGACGATATGAAGATCCTGCATGTGCCTGCCTCCACCAACGGTAAGCAGGATGTCTCCCTGCCGCCGATGCTACACCCGTCGCTAGGTACCGGCGATCTCGTCGTAGCCCCGGCCGAGGAACTGCAGCAGGCAGAAGCCATGCCCGAAGGGATCGGCCAATAGTGCGATCCGGCCCCAGGCATGGGTCGCCGGTGCCTGTTCCACCTGCGCCCCGGCGGCTACGGCCCGGTCCAGCGCGGCGTCCAGATCGTCAACAACCCAGTCCAGATGCACCGGCGTCCAGTGCCGACGGTAGTCGCGGCGATCCCGCACCTGCGGCGTGGCGGACGTGCCAGACGGCTTCACCAGCAGGTAGATGGGGGCAGGGCCGCCCAGGAGCTCCACGCCGTCGGCACCGAACCGGCGGCCCGAGGTCAGCCCGAAGGCTCGTGTGTAGAACGCCTCTGCCGAGGCCAGATTATCCACGTCGATGTTGACCAGGAAATCCATGTCGCTCCCCGCTATCAAGTCACTTGAATCCTGCCAACCTGCTGCCTACGAACTGCGCCTGGCCGGGCAGGATGCTGAGCTGCTCGCAGTGTGGCAGAGTAATGGCAGACATTACCCGCGACGCTTCAAGGAGAAGCAAGATGAACAGGACTATTCTGTCGTTGGCCCTCTGCCTGCTTGCAGGCACTGCCATGGCCAGCAGTGTGGAGTTCGGCGGTCGGCTGGTATCCAGTGGTGATACCGCCGGAAAGGTGAACCAGGTCGCCGGCAAGCCGGACCGGGTTGTCCAGCTGGAGAACCGGTTCGGTGCCAATACCGGCGAACGCTGGGAGTACTACAAGTCCAGCAAGACCATTCTCATCACCTTCGAGGATGGCAAGGTGACCGACATCCGCGAAATGTTCAACTGAGAACGGCGCGATGCGTTTCCTGCTTGCCAGGCTGAACTCGCCCTCCGCGAGGCGGTGGGCGGCGCTGGTTGGGTTTGGAACACTGCTGTTGTTCGTGCTGAATCCCGAACTG
>JAEXNZ010000082.1 GCA_023439425.1 Pseudomonadota bacterium | reverse complement strand
CCGAACTCGGAAGTGAAACGCAGCTGCGCCGATGGTAGTGTGGCTCAAGCCATGCGAGAGTAGGTCATCGCCAGGGTTTACACCCAAAACCCCGCTGCTCACGCAGCGGGGTTTTTCTTTGTGCGCGAATCAATCGCTGACCAGATCCGCCGGTGGCACATGCAGATGGATGACCCGGAACTCGGTGCCCGTGGTGTTCTCGGCAATGGCCTGCCTGTGCAGGGAAGCAAACAGATGGGCCAGCAGCGTGTGCCGCATCGCCTCCAATGCCGGCCCCTGCAGCGCGGGATACAGCTCCTCGAGCACTGCATTGGCACGCGCCAGACCGACATCGTCCAGCACGCCGCCCGCGTGGATCTGCAGATCGAGTGCATGCAGCACCGCGCTTCTGAGCGAAGGCGGTAACGGAGCATCCAGCTGCAGCAGGCTGGCACACCACGGCGACTCCAGCACCTGCACCAGTTCTCCCTGTAACAGACACCGCGCCGCCACCAGGTAAGCCGCCCATGATGCAGGAGCCTCACCGCCCTGCGCCTGCAGGGCGACAGCGTCCTGGCGAAGGCTGTTGGCAGCGCAGCAGGTCCAATGATCGAGCAGCCGCAACCATTCTGACTTCAGATGGGTGCCATGGTCCGCCAGCACGGCCTGCGGCGAGGGCGGGTTGTGCACGCCGTAACAGACCAGGTGCTCGCCGATGACAGCCGCTTCGGGGGCCGAGATCCGCCGCAGGCGTAGACCATCACCACCTAACGCCGGCATTCGAAGATCCTCGGTGTCGGGTCCAATGCGAACCTCGATCAGCAGCGCGTCTTCGTGCCGGGGCGGTGCGGTGGCCGGACGCGGGACGACCACGGTGCAGAGGGCAATGGGATCAATGCGCAATGCGCCGCTCCCTCTTCTGCATTGCGACCTTGTGCAAGGCCTCGAACAGCGGCTGCAGCAGAGGGTTGTCCAGCACGTCCTTGGCCGACTTCTTCATGCAGCCCTTGAAGTACTCCAGCAGCGCATCGCCACCCTGCAGCGGCCGGCCCTCCTCAGCTGCGCTGCGCGCCATCTCGCCACGCAATGCCTCCAACAACGGCGCACACAGCGAATCCGGCAGCGGTGCATTGAGCCCGAACAACGTGCACAGATGCGAAGACTCCAGCAATGGGGGTAGCGTGCTGGGTAGTACGCCCCAGGCCGCAGCGTTGTAAGCGCGCCAGAGGAAGAGGGTGGGGACTTCAGCGGGCGGTGGGTCCGGCGCATCCCGCATTGCGGCGGTCGCATGCGTCACCCAGCCGGTGACCACGCCGGACCAGGCCGCATCCAGTATCGGCGTAGCGGGCCGTGCCACGTCGGCGTCGGCGCTGTTGCTGATCTGGTTGAGCGCGCCGCTGACAACCCGTGGCGGGCAGCTGGCCGGTCGATCTGGCCGCCGCACCTTGGCAGGCGTGGAACCTGCCACATCGCAGGGAAGGGAAGAGGTGGGACCAGGCATGAAGCGCTCGCAGGAAAGGACAACCATGGTTGTCGGAACCCTCCACTAAACAGACACGACCTCGCCTGCACCACGACCTGCGTCTCACTTTGCCGCTTGCAGGTCACCTGCGACTTTCAGTGACCCTTTCAACCCGGTCTGAGGGGCGAGATGCGTCACTGGCCCTGCAGGAAACCCGTGATCACCGCCGCCACCATCCCCGGATGCTCCATATGCAGATGGTGCGTACCCGGGAACACCGCCGAACGCCCGTCACGCAGCAGCCGCAACCGCTCGCTGCGCAGCGGTTCGGGGTAATAGGACTGTGCCGGACTGGCGTACACCACCTGGGTCGGGCATTCGATCGCGGCCAGCAGGTTGTCGATCTGCGCTTCGCTCATCCGCAATGCGGTGGGCAGCATCAGGCGTGGGTCGCTGCACCAGCTGTAGCCGCCTTCCACCGGCATCACACCGCGTTCCACCAGCAGGCGCGCGCACGGCTCGCTGAGCTGGTTGGCCATCATGCGGGCGCGGATTGGCGCGGCGAGATCGGCGAACACCCGCAGACGCTTGTCGCCGAGTCGGCGCGCAGCCTGCACATGCTCGCGCAGACGACTGGCAGTTTCCTCCTCCGGCCCGCGCAGCCCACCCAGCGCCTCAATGGCGATCAAACGCTCGATGCGCTCGGGAGCAGCCGCGGCAGTGAGGCTGGCGATGCCGGCCCCCATGGAATGGCCGAGCAGGGTGAAGCGATCCCAGCCCAGTGCGTCGGCGACGTCCAGCACGTGGCAGATCGCACCGGGGGTGTTGTATTGCGTACCCGGTGGCAGGTGCGCGCTATGGCCATGCCCCGGCAGGTCGATGGCGACCAGATCCAGTGCGGGCAGATGCGCTGCCAGCGGTACGAAGCTGGCAGCGTTGTCCAGCCAGCCATGCAGCGCCAGCACCCGTGGCGCGTCGCGATGCTCCGAGCGCAGACCGGCCACCGAGGTGGTGGCCAGGGTCAGATCGAACGGCTGCAGGATCATGCCAGCGCTGCCACGCTCAGCCGCGAAAGGGCCCGTGCGTGCTCCGGCGCATCATTCAGACAGGGGATGTAGCGCATCTGCGCGCCACGCTCGGCCAGCGTTTCGGTGAAGCCCATCGCCACTTCTTCCAGCGTCTCCAGGCAGTCGGTGGCGAACCCGGGGCAGACCACGTCGATGCGCTTCATGCCTGCTTCCGCCCATTCCCACAGCGTCGGCTCGGCGTAAGGCTGCAGCCACTTCTCGCGCCCGAAACGCGATTGATAGGCGAGCTGCCAAGCGCCATCGGCCAGGCCCAGTGCCTCGGCAATCGCGCGCGCACTGGCTTCGCAGCGCTGCGGATAGGGATCGCCGGCGGCGGCCAGGCGCTGCGGAATGCCGTGGAACGAGAACA
>JAEXNZ010000044.1 GCA_023439425.1 Pseudomonadota bacterium | reverse complement strand
GCATAAGGAATGCAACGGAGCCCGGTTGTCGCTGACCGTGCTGCCAGCCAAAGACGAAGCGTCCCGTACCCGCATGGACTTCGAAAAGGACGGCCAGCGCCGCACCCTCGAGAACCCGCCGGAAATGAGCGACTACAGCGCGGTCGGCCTGGCCTGCGTGAAGGATGAGAAGGGCACTTCCTACTTCGTCGTGCAGTTTGGCGAAGTGGAGCAGGGTTGCGCGTTCTGCGAATGGTTCTATCTGTATGACACCAACGGAACCGCGCTGACCCACAGCAACCCGCCGCTGAAGGACGAAGGCGACGAGAAGTCCCCGAACAACGACGAGTACGCAGCCCTGCTGACCAAGCTCGGCATCACCCATCCGGAGGAGGTGGACTACATCGAAGACTGAGATGTGCGGTAGGTGCTGACCGATGGTCAGTACGCGGTAGGTATCGACCGTTGGTCGATATGCGGTAGGTATCGACCGTTGGTCGATACAAGGAGCAACACCCCTTAAGGAAAGCCTCTTTCTCACAGAATGGATAGCACAGACATGCCAAACGAAATCTACACCGACATGCTCCAGCCCAAGGGCGCGGAGTACCGCAGCAGCCAGATCAAGCCGTGGAGCCATTACCGCGAGCCGATCAGCGACAACGACGGTCGCCTGCATGGTGAATCGCGCCGTTGGGGCGATGCGTCGCCCGAAGTCCAGTCGCGCGTCATCGATTCGCTGATCGAATCCTCGCGCGAAGCCGGGCTGACCCCGCGCGAAACCGCCTACGTGCTGGCGATTGCCCGCGTGGAATCCGGTTTCAATCCCGATGCCGCCGCCGGAACCACCTCGGCCTCCGGCCTGGGTCAGTTCATCGACAAAACCGGCAAGCACTACGGCCTGAACAACGCCAACCGTTTTGATGTTGACGCCCAGTCGGACGCACTCGTCGCCCACTTCGTCGACAACCGCAACCTGGCACGCAGCCGTGGCCAGGGCGAAGACTATATCTACAAGTACCACCACGATGGCCCGACCACCGATTACGGCGGCCTGGGGCTGTCCCAGCGCAAGGTCGCGCCGCATCTGGATGAGTACGAGCAGTTCGTGAACCAGCGCCTTGCCCAGACCCAGGGGCAGAACCAGACGCAGGCACAGACGCAGGCACAGGCACAGCCCGCTCCGCAGCAGGCCGCGCAGGCGGGTGCCGCTGTTGCGGCGGCCGGCGCTGCAGGTGCCGCCGCCGTGGCCAAGGCCGATCCAACCCGCTCTTACGAGCACACCATGAACGTGATGCTGCCGCCGCAGAACGGCGTCAAGCCGCACATCACCGGTCACTTCGGAGAACACCGCGGCGAAAAATCCCACGGTGGCAGCGACTTCAATTACGTGGGCGGGCAGAGCGGCCGCAACCTGCAGCACCCGACGGTGCATTCGCCGGTCGCCGGCGTGGTCACCTCGGTGGGTGGCAAGTACGGCACGGTGATGATCCAGGATGCCGACGGTAATTCGCATCAGATCCTGCACATGCAGGGGCTGACCGCCAAGGTGGGCCAGCACGTGCAGCCGGGTGACCCGATCGGCGCCATGGGCGGTCGTGGTCCGGAAGGCCCGAACCAGTATGCCCAGCACGTGCATTACCAGATGAAGGATCCCAAGGGGAACCTGATCAATCCGGAAGCCTACTGGAACAAGGGTGTGGTGCAGGCGGAGGGCAAGCACGCCCACGACCATGCCCACGCGCACCAGCATGACCACGACGCGCCGGCGGGCACTCTGCGCAAGGGCGACCGCAGTGATGAGGTTGCGGAGCTGCAGAAGCGCCTCAACGATCTGGGCATCCGCGATGCCGACGGCAAGCCGTTGGCCGTGGACGGCAAGTTCGGTGACAACACCAAGGAAGCCGTGGAGGCGTTCCAGCGTCGCCTCGACATGACCGTCGATGGCATCGTCGGCAAGCAGACCGAGGCCGGCTTGGCCAAGGCCGAGCAGCAGCAGTCGCAGGCCAAGCCGGCCGGTCCGCTGCTGGGCGACAAGGGCCATCCGGACACGCCGCTGCACAACGCCATTCGTGGTCAGCTGCCGAGCCCGATCTCCAACGAAGCCGCCGCCCACATCACCGCCCAGGCCAAGCAGGCGGGCATTGATTCGCCGGAGAAGCTGCAGAGCGTGACCGTGCAGGACGGCAAGGCGTTCGTGATGGGGACCACGCCGGGCTTCCGCACGGCGGTGGACCTCGGCCAGCCGGCTCCGTCGGTCGAGCAGACCAGTGCGCAGCTGCTCAACAACAGCACCCAGCAGCAGAACCAGGTGCAGGAAGAACAGCAGAAGGTCTCAATGGGCCGCTGATGTTCCGGCTCCTCGAGGGCCATGAGTGTGGTGTTGGGGCCGGCCAGGGAAACCTGGCCGGCCTTTTTCATGCCGCCGCGCAAGTTCCCTGTGCCCGTGCCGATACCGATAACGGGTTCGAATTCACGGAGGAGGCCGTCGATGCACCGGATCAAGCTCGGCTACAAGTCGGTCGAGCAAGCGCATTACGCGCACTACCGCATTGTCTCCACGGCGGAGTACCACTACGGCCTGAAGGCGGACCCCCATCGTCACGGTCTGCATCACGCCATGCAGCACGCTTTGGATATTGCACGCCGGCAACCGGATGCGCCGCTGGGCCTGGCCCTGGTCGGTGCGGGGAGCCGCCACCCGCAGCTGCATGGGGTGCCGTCGGCTCGGTTGTCGCTGCTGTTCTGGGAGAGCCTGTTCGAGCAGGTTCGCGCGGAGGACTTCCCCGAACAGCTGTCCCGTCTGGAATCGTTCTTTGCGACGCCTGCACTGGAAGAGGCCGCCACCTTCAGACGCGAATACGGCATTGGCGAGGTGTTGTGCCGGGTCGACCTGTCTGGCTGCACCACCCAGGCCCGGCTGGACTACGCCCTGCTGGGTGCCATCGATGGCGGGTGGGACTACGCCAGGGCACGCCTGCAGATTGCGGAGTACTGGGCCGGCAACGTCTCCCCCACGCCACTGATGGAAGTGCTGTGCCAAGGCGAAGTGGTGTTCGGTGAGCGCTGCGGAACGGCTCACCGCTTACAATAGCGCGCGGCTTCAGTGCCGGAATCTGTTGCAATTGAAAGGGTTGAAGTGATGGACATGGGCCTGCGTACGCCGGCAATCGAACTGGTGGCCATCGACATGGATGGCACCCTGCTGAATCCGGGCCATCAGCTCACGCCCCGCGTGAAGCACGCCATCGCGCTCGCTCGAGCGCAGGGCGTCAAGGTGGTGCTGGCCAGTGGTCGCCCGGTTTCAGGTCTCGCCCCGTTCCTGGACGAGTTGGGCATCGACGGTGCCGAGGACTACTGCATCGCCTGCAACGGCGGGCTGGTACAGCGGGTGGGTGATGGCCATCGCGTGGCCGAGTTCCCGCTGACCTTCGACGACTTCGTGTATGTGGAGCGCGTTGCACGCGAACTTGGCGTGCACTTCCAGGCACTGGATGGCAAGCGCCTGTACACCACCAATCGTGACATCAGCCATTACACCGTGGTGGATTCGCACCTTTCGCATGTCCCGCTTTCGTATCGCAGCGTGAAAGAGATGGATCCGGCTATGTCCTTCATCAAACTGATGATGGTGGACGAACCGACGGTGCTGGATGCCGCCATCGAACGCTTGCCCGCGGAACTGATCGAGCGCTTTGCCGTGCTCAAAAGCGCGTCGTTCTTCCTGGAAGTGTTCGACCATCGTGCAGGCAAGGGTCCTGGGCTGCGGATGCTGGCCGAGCACCTGGGCCTCGACCGCAACCAGGTGATGGCCATTGGCGACCAGGAGAATGACCTGACCATGCTGCAGTTCGCCGGCACCAGCGTGGCGATGGGCAATGCGGTGGACGTGGTCAAAGCCACGGCATTGCATGAGACCGCGACCAACGCCGAGGACGGTGTCGCGTTGGCGCTGGAGCGGTTCGTGCTGCGTGGCTGACGTCGCGGAAGGCGGTGTTCCTGCGCAGTTTTCGTGTGTACGCAGGCGAATGTTGAACGATCCAAAAACGGCTCTTGTCCAATTGCATTGTGACGAGCGTCACATTTAGCGTGGCCGCGTCGAGCGGGAGGCGATACCCATCCGAGTGACTTTGGATCTCTGCTCCACACGCCGTCACACTTTCACTTTCAAGGCGTGAAAAGCCCTCGCTTGCGTAATGCGACAATCAGTCGCAAGAAACGTCTACACGTGATTGCTCACATGCGTTGAGCGAACTGTCACGGCACATTGCTTGCAGCGCCAGTTCGCTAACATTTCCACCGCTCCCGCTGCCGCCGCCCTTTTCCGCCGAGTCCGGAATGCCACAGACACATCGCATGACCGCTGCCGAACCCCCTCATGCACGTGTCGAAGCTGCCTCCACTGTCCCGGAAGTCACCGACGATGCACTCGAGTACGCGCTGCGTACCAACGCCATCGTCCCGTTCTTCCAGCCCATCGTGGACGTGCAGTCCGGCAACCTGCGCGGCTTTGAAGTGCTGGCCCGCTGGCGCGCCCGCGCCGGCCGCCTGTTGCTGCCCGCTGCCTTCATACCCGTTGCGGTAAGTGCCG
>JAEXNZ010000019.1 GCA_023439425.1 Pseudomonadota bacterium | reverse complement strand
GGGTGAGCAGGGCGCGGGCGGATGCCTCGGCGCGGCGCAGCACCTCAGGGGTGTCCACGCCGACCAGCTTCCCGTCCCGCTTCAGCACGCGCCCATCCACGATAACGGTGTCCACATCGCTGGGCCGGGCCGAGTACACGAGCAATGCCGCGGGATCTCCACCGCCAAAGCCGGAGAGGTTGAGCGAGTCCAGCTTCACAATCTGCAGGTCGGCGCGCTTTCCTACCGAAACGCTGCCAATCTGTTCGCCCATGCCGATCGCGGTTGCACCACGGCGCGTGGCCAGCTCAAGCAGCTCACGCGGCGACGGTGCCTTCTCATTCCGGTCAACACCGCTCCAGGTAAGCGCGGCCAACCGCATGCTGGCAAACATGTCCGCGCTTCCGGCCAGGCTGTTGCCATCGATGCCCAGCCCTTGGCGACTGACGCCGGCGAAGTGCTTGAGTTCGGTCAATCCATAACCGACGCGGTGCTCGCTGATCGGGGTGAGTGCCAAACCGGCTCCAGCTTTCTCCAACGCCTGCAGCTGGTCCGGGCGTGCGTCGGTGGCGTGCACGACTGTCAGCTGGGGTGAAAGGTAGTCGCGCTTGATGAGCGCATCGAACATCGGCTCGGGTTCGCCGCTGACATGCACCTGGATCGGAAGACCCAGCGCTTTGGCGGTGTCGAACTCCTGCTCGCGCATCGCCCAGTTGGCGGTGCTGTTGCGATCACGTGGCAACCGCCAGGCGAGGCCGATTCGCACGCGCTGCCTGGAATCGGCACCGTTCTGCTGCTTAGCGAGCGCGCGCAGCTGTTCGAGGTCGATGGGCTGTTTGGTGGTCTTGTCTGGCCCGCCGTAGTACATCGTCGCGCGAATGCCCGATTCTTCCAGAGCGCGCAGACCTGCATCACCATGTGCAGGCGTGAGAACATTGTCGAAGAAATCCGCCGTAGTGGTGATGCCGGCATCAATCAGCTCCAACGCACCGGTGTACATCGCGGTGCGCACATCATCGGAGGTCATCTTTGCCGCCAGCTTCGAACTTACTGGAAAGAACTGCCCTTCGGCGTTGCGGAACTGGCCACGCATGGTGGTGACGTACAGGTGCGAGTGGGTGTCGACGAACCCGGGGAGCACGATGGCACCTTGGGCGGAGATGCGCTCGGCGCCTTCCGCGTCCAGATTCTTGCCGACCGCCACGATCCTCCCGTCACGCACATGGACATCGGCACCTTGGATGTCACCGCGCGACGGATCCATGGTCATGACGTAGCCGTTCTGGATCAGGATGTCCTTGGCGTGCGCTGGCGGGCTCAGAGCCATGCCAATCATTGCGCCAAGCAGGACGGGCATGCGTGGGTTCATGGGCTCGATCTCCTCAAGGCTTGTAGCTGCAGCACATTGTGCTGCAACGGGAATCGTCGTTGAGTGAGTGACGTGCCGGTAATCAACGCTCGGCGCAGTCTTTTACTTTCATCTGGCCCAAGGTGCGCATGATTTCCAGATTGGCGAGCGCCCGGGAATGCCCTTGTGCCGCCGCCTTGCAGTACCAGGCAACTGCCGCATCCTCGTCCTTGGGCACGCCCGCGCCGGTGTCGTACATGTAGCCCAGCTGGCTTTGGGCCCGCGCCTCTCCCAGCTCCGCCGCCTTGCGGTACCAATCGGCCGCCTTGGCCTCGTCCTTCTTTACCCCGATACCGGCGCGATGGACATCACCGAGGTTGGACAGGGCCAAGGTGTCGCCGCGTTGGGCCAGCGCAGTCAGCGTCTCAAGGGGACCGAATGCACCCGGCGTGTGGACCTCGCCGCACCACATCTGGTTCTCTCCACCGTAGTCGCACAGCTTCTGCCGCGACTGAATTACGCCCAGTTCCCAGGAAGACTGAAGCGCGGCCTTGGTGAACCAGCGGATGGCCTCGGCGTCGTCTTTGGCGAGACCGGCTGCGCCACGCTGATGGAAGCTGGCCAGGTTGTACAAACCCGCCGGCGTGCCCTGGTCGGCGGCCTTGCGGACCCAGATCAGGGCCTGGGCATCATCCTGCGGCACTCCCCGTCCGTTGAGGTACATGATGGCGAGGTCGGACTGTGACAGCGCTTCGCCCTGGTCCGCGGCCTTGCGGACCCAGACCAGCGCCTCGGCGTCGTCCTTCGGCACGCCTGTTCCGCGCAGATACAATCCGCCCAGCGCGGACTGGGCAGGTGCGTAACCCTGTTCGGCCGACTTGCGATACCAGGCGGCTGCCTGTTTCTCGTCCCGAGTGACGCCCATACCATGGAAATAGCGGTCACCCAGCGCATTCTGCGCTTCGGGAACGCCGGCGTCGGCAGCGTTGCGCACCAGTTCCACCGCGAAGGCTTCGTCGTCGGTCGAGGCCTGCGCGCTGCAGGCAAACATCGCCAGACCAAGCTGCAGTGCGATGCCGGCGAGAGCCGCCCTCGATTCTTCCTTGAACTTCATCATTCCTTTCCAGCTCCAGGTCCATGCGGCACGGTGATAAGGACGCGGATACTAGCATTGCTTGATGCTCCGCCCTTGCTGGCCGTACGACAGGCCACGCGATAGGATCTCACTGGAACCAAACTGGAGGAGGTTGAAACGCATGGACGCCATCGGAGTTTCTCGTTCTCGCTGGGCCCTGCGGCACGTGCTGACAGCAGTGCTGCTGACCACCAGCGGCGGCGCATTCGCAGACGCGCCACCACCGCCACCTCCACCACCCGGGTCGGCGTCGTTGCCTTCCGACTTCGTGCTTCCGCAGGCGGTGTACAACCCGCCGCCGCGCTATCCCACAGGTTCCGCTGACGCCCAGGAAGCCGGAACTGTTGTGCTTACTTTGAAGGTGGATGCCGAGGGCAGCATCACTGGCGTGACGCGGGCCCGGTCCAGCGGGTTTCCGCAACGGGATTCCCCCGCGCAGGCAGCGGCGGCCCGCTGGGGGGTTT
>JAEXNZ010000534.1 GCA_023439425.1 Pseudomonadota bacterium | reverse complement strand
CAATCAGAAGCAGGCTGACGATGTCAGCTCGCTTCATGGCGACGGCCTTGAGCAGAACCGATGTCCCCCACACGTCCAGGACGTCGAGGTTCTGGGGGATTTTCAACAGCAGCGCAACCATGCCTGCATGGCCCTTGGTCACGGCGACCCTCGTTGGTGTCATACCATCCCCGACGTGTGCGCCCGGATCTGCACCCCAACTGAGCAGTAAGGCGGCCGCCTCCTGGCGGTCTTTCATTGAGGCAAAATGGAGTGCGCTGTTTGAACCAGGGGAATACGCATCGACGAAGTCGCGTCCGTGCCGGGAGTGAATGTCGGTCAACGTGCTGATGTCGCCGGAAACAGCAGCGCGCGTCCACGCTCTTGCCTCGGGATGCTCGCGTTTTGCCATGTATTGTTCAAATAGCTCAAGCATGTTGGGCTTGAGCCGGTCGTACAGACGGTCCTGCTTCGCTCTACCGACCGGGGTCAGGCCTTCGCTGTCGTAGTTTGTCAAGTTGATGCCGGGCTTTTGAAGGAGCATCTGAACGACGATGTTTCGCTTCTCGCGAACCGCGATGGAGAGGGGACTGTCGTTGCCAGGAGTGTTGGTCCCATTCACGCTCGCGCCTGCGTCCAGCAGCGTTCGAATGCACTTCTCTTTGCCTTCCTCGATTGCAACCATCAGCGCAGTTTTTCCTGATTCCATGGAGTCAGGATGACAGCCTGCGGCGATGAGCGTGCTGACGGCAGTGGCATGGCCCCAACTGGCGAAATAGTGAAGCAGATGAGACGCCCCCGAAGCGCCATCCACCGTGGTGACGCCTAGCCCGTCCCGTACCGGATCCAGCAGCAATTTTGTCGCTTCAAGGTTTCCGTTTCCGGCTGCGTAGTAAATAGCCGTCTTTCTGTCGTGGTCAAGGGTGTTACGGTCGAAGCCAGCCTCGAGCAGAACGCTGATCGTGTCCGTGTCGTTGCGGCCAGCGGCGTCAAACCACTGCGCGTTGAGCGTTGCAGGGTCCTTGGACATTGCCTCAGTGGGGCAGTCAGCGCGCAACGCATTGCATGAGATGAGGTTTAGATTTGCAAACTGCGGTGGGTGCTTCTGCGTCGTCGTTGCATCAAAGGGGAGCGACGAGGGGCCGTTGAGCAGGCTGCCCAGGGGCAGCGCGGAATCTGATTGAACGGTGTGGTTGGTGTCGTGGTTGATGGCGCGCGATGCGGAGGTTGATGCGGCAAGGGGCTCGATGGGCATGACAGCGGTATGGCTGAGACGGTCAGCGGTTGCAATGGGGGCGATAGGGTCGGGTGCAGCGGACGCAGGCGCTTCCTGAATTCGATCTATAGGGGCATGCCGGAGCAAGGGCGGTGTCGTTCCGGGGTCATGCGTCACCGGATGTTGGGGATTTCACGGCCGTCGTCTGTCGACCGACGCTACCCGGACGGATTCATCCCGTGTGTCGGAACGTCGGTCCCCCAATGCCGGGCCGCGGATGAACGGGGCGATGCCGGGATTTGGCACGGGCCTCAATTTGCGCTAATGTAATAGCACGCTATTACATTGATACGATGAAAACACGCCCCGACCCGCGCCAGAAAGACCCCCAGGCTGACCTTGAGTGCCTGGCGCGGGCCTTTGCTGGCCTGACTGAACCTGAACAGGTCACTGCCTTCCTGCGTGATCTGTGCACCCCCGCCGAGCTGGAGGCCCTGGCCGACCGCTGGAAGGTGGTGCCGCTGCTGCAGCAGGGCGTGCCGTATCGCGAAATCCATGAATTGACCGGTGTCAGCGTGACCACCACCGGGCGGGTCGCCCGTTCGCTCGAGCATGGGCATCGCGGCTATGCCGCCGCCATCGCCGTCACGTCTGCCATCCCCGAATCCGAGTAGAGATCCCCCCATGAGTGCAACCCAGAACGCCCCGGCCCGCGACCGGCTGCGTATCGCCATCCAGAAGAGTGGCCGCCTTGCCGAGCCCGCCCGCAGCCTGCTCACCGCCTGCGGCCTGAGCTGGCGGCAGAGCCGCGACAAGCTGTTCTGCTATGGCGAATCCCTGCCGGTGGACCTGCTGCTGGTGCGCGATGACGACATTCCCGGCCTCATCGCCGATGGCGTCTGCGACTTCGGCATCGTCGGCCGCAACGAACTGGACGAACAGGCCGCCGCGCGCCGCCAGATCGGCCTGCCCGACACCTACCAGGCGCTGCGCGGACTCAACTTCGGCCAGTGCCGGTTGATGCTCGCCGTGCCCGAAGAATGGGACTGGCAGGGCGTGCAGCTGTTGGCCGGCAAGCGCATTGCCACCAGCTACCCCGCCATCCTTACCGACTGGCTCGCGGCCCAAGGCGTGGATGCCCAGGTGGTTGAACTGTCCGGCTCGGTCGAAATCGCCCCGCGCCTGGGCACCGCCGACCTGATCTGCGACCTGGTCTCCAGTGGCGCGACCCTGGCCGCCAACCAGCTCAAGCCGGTCGAAACCCTGCTTGAAAGCGAAGCCGTGCTGGCCGGCCCGGTGCGTACCCCCGACGACGCCCGCGCTGGCCTGATGGCCATGCTGCTGCGTCGCCTGGACGGTGTGGTCAAGCAGCAGGACAGCAAGCTGCTGATGTTCCGCGCCGCTGCCGAGCGCGTGAGCGAACTGACCCGCCTGCTGCCCGACGCCGATCCGCTGGAACAGCTGCCCGATGACGGCGGCCACCTGCGGCTGCAGACCATGTGCCACGGCGCGCTGACCTGGCAGCGCCTGGAAGAACTGGAACGTGCCGGGGCCCAGGGCCTGAAGGTGCTCAGCGTGGAGCGGTCGCTGGCATGAACCGTCTGCAATGGAACCAACTCGATGCCGCCGCCCAGGCCGACGCCCTGCAGCGCCCGGTGCAGGCCGTGGCCGCACGCACCCGTGAATCGGTGGCCGCGCTGATTGCTGCCGTGCGCGAAGACGGTGACGCCGCGCTGCGCGAAATCAGCCTGCGCTTCGACGGCATCGCGCCCGACAGCTTTGAGGTCAGCGACGAGGAATTTGCCGCCGCCGAACGCGTGGTGCCGGCCGAACTGCGCCAGGCGATGATCGATGCCGCCGAACGCATCCGTGTCTTCCACAAGGCCGGCATGAGCCAGGGCTATGCGGTGGAAACCGCGCCGGGCGTGCGCTGCGAACGCATGGTGCGCGCGATTGGCCGGGTTGGCTTGTACGTGCCCGCCGGCAGCGCGCCGTTGCCGTCAACCGCGTTGATGCTGGGTGTGCCGGCACAGCTGGCCGGCTGCCGGGAAGTGGTGCTGTGCACGCCGCCGCGCAAGGACGGCACCGCCGATCCCGCCGTGCTGGTTGCGGCGCGCCTGACCGGCGTGGACCGTGTGTTCAAGCTCGGCGGTGCGCAGGCGATTGCCGCGATGGCCTATGGCACCGACAGCGTGCCGGCCTGCGACAAGCTGTTCGGGCCAGGCAACAGCTATGTGACCGAAGCCAAACAGCAGGTCGCGCAGGACGGTGCCGCCGCCATCGACATGCCGGCCGGCCCGTCGGAAGTGCTGGTAATCGCCGATGCCGGTGCCAACCCCGCGTTTGTCGCCGCCGATCTGCTTTCGCAGGCTGAGCACGGACCAGATTCGCAGGTGCTGCTGCTCACCGACGATGCCGCGCTGCTGGAAAAGGTGGAGGCCCAGGTGCAGGAACAGCTGGCCCAGCTGTCCCGCGCGGATATCGCCACGCAGGCATTGGACAGTTCACGACTGATCCTGGTCGAGTCGCTGGTGCAGGCGTTCCAGATCAGCAACCGCTATGCACCCGAACACCTGATTCTGGCCCTGCGCGAGCCGCGTGACTGGTTGCCGCAGGTGGAAGCCGCAGGCTCGGTGTTCCTGGGCGACTACACGCCGGAAGCGCTGGGCGACTACTGCAGTGGCACCAACCACGTGCTGCCCACGGCCGGTGCCGCGCGTGCTTACAGCGGGGTCAGCGTGTCCAGTTTCCAGAACATGATCAGCGTGCAGCAGGCGACGGTGCAGGGCATTGCCGGCATCGGTAACAGTGCACGTGTGCTGGCCCGCGCTGAAGGACTGGACGCGCACGAGAATGCGGTGGCGCTGCGCATGGAGACGGCGGCATGAACGCGTCCTCCGTGCTTTCGCTGGTGCGCGAGGATCTGCGCGCGTTCGCGGGTTACTCCTCGGCGCGCAGCAGCGCGCTGGTCGGCGATGTTTGGCTCAACGCCAACGAGTCGGCCTGGGCCAACCCGGCCGACCCGCAGGGCAGCGCACGGCGCTACCCGGAACCGCAGCCGGAGGCGCTGCGCGCGCGGCTGGCCGCGCTGTACGGCTGCACGCTCGAGCAGCTGCTGATCGGGCGCGGCAGCGACGAAGCGATCGATCTGCTGGTGCGCGCCCTGTGCGAACCCGGTCGCGACGCGGTGCTGGTGACGCCGCCGGTGTTCGGCATGTACGCGGTGTGTGCGCGTCTGCAGAACGCGCCGCTGCTGGAAGTGCCGCTGGTGGACAGCGCTAACGGCCTCAACGCCGACATCGACGCCATCATTGCCACCGCACTGTCGGGCAAAGCCAAGCTGGTGTTCCTGTGCACGCCCTCCAACCCGGCCGGCAGCAGCATTGCCTTGAGCGAGATCGAACGCGTTGCCACCGCGCTGCGGGGCAGGGCAGTGGTGGTCGTCGACGAAGCCTATGGCGAGTATGCCGAGCAGCCTTCCGCTGTGACCCTGCTGGACCGTTACGACAACCTTGCCGTGCTGCGCACGCTGTCCAAAGCGCATGCCCTGGCCGCCGCCCGCATCGGCTCGCTGATCGCCGCGCCGGAACTGATCCAGTTGCTGCGCCGCTGCCAGGCCCCGTACCCGGTGCCGGCACCGTGCAGTGCGCTGGCACTGGCCGCACTGGAGCCGGCGGCACTGACCACCACCGCAGCACGCGTGGCCGAAGTGAAGGCCGAACGCGCCCGTCTGCAGCAGGCGTTGCAGCATGCGCCCGGCGTGCGGCGGGTGTACGCCTCGCAGGGCAACTACCTGCTGGTCCGCTTCACTGACGCGCAGGCGGCATTCGACGCACTGCTCGCCACCGGCGTGGTGGTGCGCGACCAGCGCGCTGCACCGCAGCTGGGTGATGCCCTGCGCATCACCGTGGGCAGCCCGGCCGAGAACGACCGTGTACTGCAGGTACTGACCGCCGGGAGGGCCGCCGCATGACCCCCATTCTGTTCGTCGACCGCGACGGCACCTTGATTGAAGAACCGGACGATTTCCAGATCGACGCGTACGAGAAGATCCGCTTTGTACGCGATGTGATTCCGGCCATGCTCAAGCTGCGCGACGCCGGCTACCAGTTCGTGATTGTCAGCAACCAGGACGGGCTGGGCAGCGAGGGCTACCCACAGGCAAGCTTCGACGGCCCCAACAACCTGATGCTGCAGATCTTCGAAAGCCAGGGCATCGTGTTCCGTGACGTGCTGATTGACGGCACCTGGCCGCACGACAACGCGCCGACCCGCAAGCCTGGCATCGGCATGATGCTGCCGTACCTGCAGGACCGGAACATCGACTGGGCGCGCTCGGGCATGGTCGGTGACCGCCCGACCGATATCCAGTTCGCGCAGAACATGAACATCCGCGGCTTCCAGCTGCGCACCGAACAGTTCGGCGGCGAGTGGGACTGGAACGGCATTGCCCACGAACTGGCCGACGCCCCGCGCCGCGCCACGGTGCAGCGCAATACCAAGGAGACCCGCATCCGCGTGGATGTGGACCTGGACCGCACCGCCGAGCCGAAGACCCACACCGGCCTGCCGTTCTTCGACCACATGCTGGAGCAGATCGGCAAGCACGGCGGTTTCGCGCTGAGCGTGCAGGCCGAGGGCGACCTGCACATCGACGAACACCACACCATTGAAGACACCGGGCTGGCACTGGGCCAGGCCCTGCGTGAGGCGCTGGGCGACAAGCGCGGCATCGGTCGCTACGGCTTCACCCTGCCGATGGATGAAACCCTGGCCAGCGCAGCGCTGGATTTCAGTGGTCGCCCGTACTTCGTGTTCGAAGGTGAGTTCAAGCGCGAGCGGGTAGGCGACATGCCGACCGAGCTGGTGCCGCACTTCTTCCGCTCGCTGTGCGATGCGTCCGGGTTGAACCTGCACCTGAGCGTGCACGGCGACAACGACCACCACAAGGTCGAAGCCTGCTTCAAGGCGCTGGCGCGTGCGCTGCGCCAGGCGCTGCCGCGCCAGGGCACGGCGCTGCCCAGCACCAAGGGGGCGCTGTGACCGAGGTTGCGCTGATTGATGCAGGTGGAGCCAACCTGGGGTCGGTGCGCTATGCGCTGGAGCGGCTCGGCGCGCGCGTGCAGCTGGTGCGCACCGCGGCCGGGCTGCAAGGCGCGCAGCGGGTGATCCTGCCCGGTGTGGGTGCGGCCAAGCCAGCAATGCAACGACTGCACGAGCAGGGACTGGTGGAACCGCTGCGGCGGCTGGAAGCGCCGCTGATGGGCATCTGCCTGGGCATGCAGCTGTTGTTCGAGCATTCGGAAGAGTCCGGCGTGGAAACGCTGGCGCTGATTCCCGGCACAGTGCGAAAGCTGGTGCCGGCCACCGGCATCCGCGTGCCGCACATGGGCTGGAACCGGCTGCTGCCACTGAAATCCTCGCTGCTGCTGAAGGACATTCCCGAGCGCGCCAGCGCCTACTTCGTGCACAGCTATGCCGCACCGCTGAACGCCCACACCGTGGCCGCCTGCGATCACGGTGGGCTGTTTACCGCGATGGTGGAGCAGGGCCGTTACTTCGGGGCCCAGTTCCACCCCGAGCGTTCCGGCGACACCGGTTCGCTGATGCTGCGCAATTTCCTTGAGGGCACTGCTGTATGAGCTTCACCGTTTACCCCGCACTGGATATCCGCGAAGGCCGCGTGGTGCGCCTGCGCCAGGGCGACTATGCGCAGGAAACCCACTACGGCGACGATCCGCTGCCGCGTGCCCAGGCGTTCGAGGCGCAGGGCGCGACCTGGATGCACCTGGTGGACCTGGACGCGGCCCGTGCCGGCGGCTACACCCTGGCTCCGCTGCTCGGCGCGATCCGCGCCAACACCGGCCTGCAGGTGCAGACCGGCGGCGGCGTGCGTGGTCGCGACGACGTGGCACGCATTCTTGATGCGGGTGCGAGCCGCGTGGTGGTGGGGTCGCTGGCAGTGCGTGAGCCGGAGCAGGTGATCGGCTGGCTGGCCGAGTTCGGCCCGGAGCGCATCACCATCGCGCTGGACGCCCGCCAGGACGAACAGGGCCTGTGGCAGCTGCCGGTGCATGGCTGGACCGAGAACGCCGGCGTCACCCTGGACGTACTGGCCGACCGCTATGCGGCCGCCGGCCTGCGCCACCTGTTGTGCACCGACATCGCCCGCGATGGCATGCTGGCCGGCCCGAATCTGGAGCTCTATCGTCACCTCGCTGCACGGCTGCCCGGCGTGGCCGTGCAGGCTTCCGGCGGTGTACGTGACGTGGCCGACGTGGCCGCTGCACGTGCGGCCGGCTGTGCCGGTGCGGTACTGGGCAAGGCGCTGCTGGAACAGCGCATGGATCTGGGCGAGGCACTGGCATGTTGAGCCGGCGCATCATTCCCTGCCTGGACGTGCGCGATGGCCGCGTGGTCAAAGGCGTGCGCTTCCGCGACCACGTCGACATGGGCGACATCGCCGAACTGGCGCAGCGCTACCGCGACCAGGGCGCAGACGAACTGGTGTTCTATGACATCGGGGCCAGCCCGGAAGCACGCTCGGTGGACGTGGAATGGATCGAGCGCATTGCGCGCCTGATCGACATTCCGTTCTGCGTGGCCGGTGGCATCGACAGCGTGGACACCGCGCGCCGGGTGCTGTTTGCCGGTGCCGACAAGATTTCCATCAACTCGCCGGCGCTGGGGCGGCCGGAGCTGATCACCGAGCTGGCCGACGAATTCGGGGTGCAGTGCGTGGTGGTCGGTATCGACTCGGTGCGCGAGCCGGATGGCCAGTGGCGCGTGCGCCGCTTCACCGGCGATCCCAGCAAGACCCAGGCGGTGCCCGTGCGGACCCTGGACTGGGTGCAGGAAGTGCAACGTCGGGGAGCCGGCGAGATCGTGCTCAACTGCATGGACAGCGACGGCGTGCGCCGCGGCTACGACGTGGAGCAGCTGGCCCAGGCCCGTGCGGTCTGCCAGGTGCCGTTGATCGCCTCTGGCGGGGCTGGCGAGATGCAGCATTTTGCCGACGTGTTCGACCAGGCCGACGTGGACGGGGCGCTGGCTGCCAGCGTGTTCCACAGTGGGTCGATTGCCATTCCCGCGCTGAAGCAGTTCCTGCGCACGCAACAGATCGAGGTACGTGATGTCTATTGAAGTGCTGCCGTCCCTGCAGGCGCTGGAGCAACTGGACTGGAGCAAGGGCGACGGCCTGCTGCCGGTGGTGGTGCAGGACGCCGACACCCTGGCCGTGCTGATGCTGGGCTATGCCAACGCCGAGTCGCTGGCGGCCACCCTGGCCAGCGGCCAGATGACCTTCTACAGCCGCAGCAAGCAGCGTCTGTGGACCAAGGGCGAATCCTCCGGCAACGTGCTCACCGTGCTGGCGGTGCGGATCGACTGCGACAACGACACCCTGCTGGTGACCGCGCGCCCGGCCGGGCCGACCTGCCACACCGGCGCGGAAAGCTGCTTCGAGCGTGCCCCGGGCAATTTCCTCGGGCGTCTGGACGCGTTGGTGCAGCAGCGCGAGCAGCAGCGTCCGGCCAAGAGCTACACGACGAGTCTGTTCGAGGGCGGCATTCGCCGCATCGCGCAGAAGGTCGGCGAGGAGGGCGTGGAAACCGCACTGGCCGGCGTGGTGCAGGACGATGCCGCGCTGCTGGGCGAGTCGGCCGACCTGTTGTTCCACCTGATCGTGCTGCTGCGCGCGCGCGGCCTTTCGCTGGACGACGCGGTCGCCGTGCTGCAGGAACGACACGCCCGCTGATGCGGCGGGCACGTATTTAACGTTGGTGCAACGCGGTCCGCGCGATGATGTGCGGCTTTACAATCGCTCCCCTTCGATACGGACCGCTCCGATGACCTGCAAGACCGCCTGGCTGGCCTGTTTGCTGCTGATTTCCGCACCGGCCTGGGCCGCCAGCGAGGCCACCGTCACCGGCAAGGTCTACCAGGAGCGAGACGGCAAGCCCGGTCGCGGCCCGACCGACCCGGCGCTGGCCGGCGTACAGGTGTCCAACGGCGAAGTGATCGTGCGGACGGCGGCGGATGGCAGCTACAGCCTGCCGGTGCGCGACGGCCAGACCGTATTCGTGATCAAGCCCGATGAGTTTCGCTTCCCGGCCCGCGCTGACGGCATGCCGGGCTTCTGGCGGCACTTCGCGCCGCAGGGCTCGCCGAAGCTGAAGTACGACGGCATCGCGGCCACCGGCAGCAACACCCGCAACTGGGATTTCGCACTGGAGCCGTTGAAGGACGCTGACGGCGCGCGCGATGGTTTCGACATGCTGGTGTTCACCGATTCGCAGACCGCCACCCGCCAGGAAGTGGGGTATTACCAGCGCGCCATCGTCGAGCCGATCATCGGCAAGCACAAGGCACGGCTGGGCACCACGCTGGGCGATATCGTCAATGACGACCTCAGCCTGTACCCGGAACTCAACAAAGCCACCGCGCAGCTGCAGGTGCCGTGGTTCCATGTGCCCGGCAACCATGACCTGGACTTTGACGCCGCCACTGACCAGCACTCGCTGGACAGCTGGCGCGCGGTGTACGGCCCGGACACCTATGCAGTGGAAGAGGGCGGGGCCAGCTTCGTGTTCCTGGACGACGTGGTCTATGACCCAAGCGCCAAGCCGAAGTACATCGGCGGCCTGCGCCTGGATCAGTTCGCCTTCCTGGCCAACTACCTGAAGGCTCTGCCGCGAGACCGCCTGCTGGTACTGGGCCTGCACATTCCGCTGTTCGATGCCGCGCCGGGCCGGGAGACCTTCCGCCACGCCGACCGTGCCCGTCTGTTCGCGCTGTTGAAAGACTTCCCGAACGTGCTGGTGCTCAGTGGGCACAGCCACACCCAGCAGCATTACTACCATGGTGCCGCTGAGGGTTGGCAAGGCGCAAAGCCGCTGCACGAGTACAACGTCGGCGCGGCTTGCGGCGCATTCTGGTCCGGGGTGAAGGACAGCAACGGCATTCCCGACGCCACCATGAGCGATGGCACCCCGAACGGCTATGCGGTGCTGAGCGTGAAGCCGGCCGGCGAGTACGCGCTGCGCTATTACGTGGCACGCGCACCGGACGATTACCAGATTTCCCTGCATGCACCGAAAGTGCTGCGCAAGGGCGCGTACCCGGCCTGGGGCGTGTATGCGAACGTGTTCATGGGCCAGGACGACACCGCCGTGGAATACCGCGTGGACGGTGGCGCGTGGCAGCCGATGAAACGCGTGGAGCAGCCGGACCCGCGTCTGCTGGTGGAGAACGTGGCCGACGATACCGCCGAGAAGCTGCGCGGCTTCGACCGCTCGCCCGAAGCCACCGCCTCGCCGCACCTGTGGCGCGGCGCGCTGCCGACCGACCTGGCCGCCGGCGAACACAAGGTGGAAGTGCGCGCCGCGCAGGCGGACGGCTCGACCGCTACCGCCAGCACCACCTACCGGTTGCAGGTGGCCAAGCCCTGACTGCTTCGTGCTGGATGCACGTGCCGAACACGTACGGGATGAGGGCGATGCACCGTAGAGCCGGGCATGCCCGGGTGGGGGCGCGCGCCGCGGGTTGGGGGGGCACCGGGGTTG
>JAEXNZ010000501.1 GCA_023439425.1 Pseudomonadota bacterium | reverse complement strand
GGCTCTACGGCGGATCATTGCACCGAGGCCACGCACAACGTGATCAATTCAACGTGTTCAAGCCGTTGCCCACGCCTGCAACTCCCGCTGCAGCAACGCCTCCACTTCCTCCCGCTGGAACTGCGTGGCAAACAAAGGCACTGCGAACACGTACTGCACGCCCTCGTTCTCACGCCGGATCACATACGCCAGCTGCAACCGCGCCAGCGAATGACGCAGCTGTTCCGGATCCACCTTCACGCCAGCGGCGTCGAAGCCGGCCAGCAGTTGCAGCAGGGTAACCCCTTGCGCCCCACCCGGCCCCAGCTGTGCGCTGGCAATGCGGTACACCACAATGCGGTCGATCCGGCACGCCACCGGGTCCGGACTCAGCCGGGCCCACCCCGCCAGTGCGTCGAACACGGGCTCCGCACTCAACGCGGCATGCAACTGCGCCGGCTCGATCACCCGCTGGCCCCGGGCAAGCTGGCCGAGCAGGTACTGGCAGACGATGGCAACCAGGTTGGCGCGACGGCCACAGGCGGCGACCAATCGCTGCGGCAGGTCGGGGCTGGTGAAATGCACGCCCAGGCGCGCCATCGGCTCAGTCGCCAGTGCCTGGCAGGCTGCTTCCTCCAGCCCTCCAATGTGGATCACCTCACCGAAGTTGCGCAGCGGCGAGGCGAAGTCCAGGGTCACCGCTTCATACAGGTCCCAGAATCCAGCCAGCATGAAATGGCAGCGGCCTTCCTCGCTGAGTGCACGCAAAGCGGCCAGCTGCGGGTAACCATTGCCGGCTTCAGCGCGAAGGAACAGATCGGTTTCGTCGATCAGCAGCAGCACGCTGCGGCCGTGCGCCCGCTCGGATAGCGCCGCCACCAATGTGTCGATTCCGGTGTCTTCGGGGAGGCGCAGCTCCAGCGCCAATCGCGGCGTCAGCCGATGGTCGCGCAACGCCACGTACTGGCAGTGGACGCGCGGATGCCCGTCGAAGCGGCGTTCAATCGCCTTCATCAGACTGGTCTTGCCCAGCTGCCGCCCGCCGACCAGCAGGTAGTTGCCGGGCTCACGATTGAGCACGCGCGCCAACAGCGACTCGCGACCGAAGAAGGCGTTGGGCCGGGTGATGCCGCCGTGGGTCTGGTATGGCGAAATGCGGGTGACCTTCAGCTGCTGCGCCAGCAGGCTCACGAGTGTGTCCTGCGCGCGCGGCTGCAGCAGCCAGCGGGTCTGGGTCACCTGGTCGAGGCAGACACACAGATTGGCTGGATCATCGGCGTACTGCATCAGCGCCGCTTCGGTTGCGGTGGACGGGCTGACCACCAGCACGACGTCCTGCCCGTTGGGCAGGCTGCGCAGCTGCTGCACGATGGCCTCGCCACTCAGCGCTGGATCTGGCAGGTACAGCCACAGCTTTTCCAATGCGATCGGCAGCGTGGGCGGCAGCGTCCATTCGCGCACGGTGCCGTTCAATGGCCAGTCACGCGCGGCGGCGTCGACAGCACCAATACGTGCCGCCAGCTGTATGGCGCGCGTGCTGGGCGTGGCCTGCACGAAGCGCAGTGCATCGCGCCAGCGGGTGCCGGCGATGCCGGCCTGCTGCAGCACGCGGTCACGCAGGCGCAGCCAGCCGAGTTGGCGGTGGAAGGTCGGCAGGCGTTGCAAGGGATGGTCGAGCAGCGTGCGTGGCTCACGCGCGACGTCGGCGACTTCCGGGCGCAGCTTCCACCACACCAACAGCAGGCCAATCAACGCCAATACGCTCAGCACCAGTATCAAGGTGAGCCACTGTCCCGCCGTCCACGGCTTGTTGCTGCGGCAGTCCATCGCCAGCCAGCGCGACGGAGGCGAAGGATCGCCGGGCTGGCAGGTCCAGCGCTCGGTGCGCGGGTCCAGCGTGTGCTCCAGCACGGTGCCGCGCAGGCCACTGTTCTCCGGGAAGCGGTTGGTGAAGCGCAGGCGCAGCACGAACGGAGCTGGCAGCTCGGCCGACAGTGTGGCCTCCGCAGGGTCATGCACGCCCGGCACGTGGACCTCTTGCGGCCACTGCCCGTCCATCAGCCAGCGGCCATGTGCTTCTTCGCGCAGCAAGGTGGTGTCGATGCGCGCGGACTGCATCAGCATCATGCTTTCGCCGTCGTGTTTGACCTTCCACAGCACCCACGGGTTGATCCACGGGGCCACGAACATCGTGCCGAAGAAACCGATGAACGACACCACCAGCGCCAGCTCCACCCAGCGCCAGGCACTCCATCCTTCAAGCGCGATCATGCCGGTTGGGCCTCCAGCCCTTCGTTGACCTGCTGCACGGCCAGACGGATGGCTTCGCAGCGCCATTCCAGCCAGGCACCGTCGGCGTGGCTGCGCGAAGCGAGCAGGTTTTCCCAGTAGAACTGGCGTAGCAGCGGGTCCATCAGATACGGGCGGGCGGGTGCAATGCGTTCGCGCGACAGCCAGTTGCTCACCGCCGCGCGGGCGGCAGGCTCGCGCAGGATCGGCAGCAGCGCCTCCCACAGGCGCGGGTGTGTCGACAGGGTTTGATTGAGGGCGGCATCGTCCAGCGCCTCACCGCCCGGCCCCGCCAGCAGATTCAATGCAGCCTGCGCCAGCAGCGGATGCCCGCCGGACACATGCAGCGCACGTTGCAGCACGTGCTCGGGCAAGCCGGTGGCGTGGCGTTGCAGGTCATCCACGCTGAGTTCGGGCCAGCTTTCGGTGGCGGCGATATTGAGCAGCGACAGATCGCCGCCTTGATACTTCAGATCTGCCAGCGCCGCACCGCCACAGATCAGCAGGTGCAGCTTGCCGCTGTGCATTTCGCTCAGGCTGCGCAGAATGCCGGCCAGCACGTCGCGTGGACCGGACGCGCCCTGTTCAAAGCGGCTGACCAGACAAAACAGCGGACCGGGCTGCTGCAGCCTGCGCGCCAGTGCAACTTCAAAGCCCGCGTCGGAGCTCACCCCGTCCAGCCCGCACTGCGCGGCCAGTAATGCGAAGTAGTCCTCGTCGCCCTCGCCCGCCCGGAACGGCGGCTGCAGGTGCAATACGCGGTCCGGGCCGTAACGGCGAGCCGCCTCGGCCAGCATCGCGGCACGTTCGGGTGGCTGCCCCCAGTGGGCCTGGGTGAGCAGCAATGCCACCGGGTACGGCCGCAGTTGCTGCAGGCGGTCGAACAAGGCGATGACCGCGGCTGGTGCCGTCAGCGGTGGCGGCGACTGCGCCGGTTCGTCCGCCCCTTCCGCCGGGAACTCGGGTTCAAATCCGGCCGACTGCAGCAGTGCATTGGACTCTGCTTCGGTCAGGCGCAGGTAGTTTGCGCAGGCCAATACGCGATCGCGGTGGCGACGGCTGGGGCGCGAGGTACCCGCGCGCCAGTTGTTGACCGCCTCGCGGCTGATGCCGATTTCGCTGGCCACCCCACCTGCACTGGCCCGGATCCGCCGCATGTGGCGGGACAACAGGTCCGAAAACTCCGGAACGGGCATGCAGACAGACCAGAAGGGTGAAGGTGTGCTCACCCTACCGTGGCCGGAAACCGTGTCAACCATCATCGCGCGGGCCTCCTGCTGCCTGGATCAGGCAGCCGGCAGGGCCGGCTCCCGGGGCACGATCAGCTTGCGGGTCAGCAGCAGGTGGACAATGAAGGCCAGGATCGCCAGCATGCCCAGCGCCACGCACAGGCGGCCCAGCACTGCACCCAGACCCTGCATGCCCTGCAGGCGGTCGGCACGCTCGAAGTTGGCCGGGTTGCTGCGGGCGTAGGCGATCTGCACCTGGGCACCTTCTTCCAGATATTGGTCCGCGCTGTCCTCGGCGGTCATGAACTCGCCCTTGTACGGCACGCCGTTGGCTTCAAAGGTATAGCTGAAGTGGTACTTCAGCGTGGTGCGACCCTTGCGGCGGCTTTCCTCGATGTTGTCCAGCTTCACCGGGGCCTGCACCATCACCGCGTCCTTGAGGATCGCCTGGGCCTGGTTGTGGCCGCTGATGGCGGAGGTCGCGAAGACCGCCGTCGCGATGAGGTAACCGACGATGCAGAGCCAGCGCGAGACGCGGACGAAGCGGGTGTGGGAGGCGGGTGAGACTGGAATGCTGATCATGTGGTTCCCCAGGTGGATTCAAGGCCGGCAGCGGTGTGCTGTGGCGGTGGGGAAAGTGTGGAGATCGGGGGGGCGGGCTTGAATCCGTAGCCTGTCAACTTGTCGGGCTGGGCGGTTGACGATGCGTCAAGTTGGCAGCTTGCGGATCACGCTGGGTTGAGTTGCGCGCAATGCGCGACCCGCCTCGGATGCCTTGACTGACCGCAATGGCTGGGACCGGTAGCGTCGGTCGACAGACGACGGCCGTGAAATCTCCAACATCCGGTAACGCATGGACTCAATCGCAGCACCGGCGCCGGCCGCCACCACCGCCTCGATCCACGGTCATGCGTTATCGAATGATGCACCGCCCACGGCGGTCGTCTATCGATCGACCCTACCCCTTCGTCGTGCGCGCGCCTGACGCTACCGACCACATCCGTGCAAAGCGGCTCTGCAACAAATTGCAAACGTGGAAAACTCTATTGGCGCTTGATTGGAAAATCCGATGTCGCATGCTCCCCATTTCCGGCCATTCTGTAATCGCAATCACAAAAATTCCGCGCCGATTGCGACGTTCGCTCAGCAATGTCAACGCAACGTAGGAATTATCTGAAAACTAGGGGCTTTTCTTTCGACGCGAACCTGCGCATTGTTCGCCGCGAGCGTCGAAGCTCACGTGTGGCAATACTGTTTGTACGTCCCTGGTCGGGAGGGTGGCTAATACAACACCCTCAAACGGGGGAAATACGCCCGCCATCGCCACTGTGGCTTCGAACCTCCCGACCCCCTCGCCTTTCCGGCGAGGGGATTTCCCCGATGGAGGCCTTTCCATGCCGAAGCTCTGGGCCGCTGTGCCCAATCTGCAGCACTTCCCTTCTCCGCATTGCCCGCATTGCGATGGGAGCGCGTCACTTTCCGTTGAGCACGACACGCCCCCGCCGTTACTCAGAAGCAGCGCCCCACGACTGACCGTCGAAGCG
>JAEXNZ010000498.1 GCA_023439425.1 Pseudomonadota bacterium | reverse complement strand
GGGCAGAAGAACAGCCAGCCGAACGAAGTCCCAAGAGCTACTTCAATCGACTCCAGGAGGCGGGTATAAGACCTGGCTTGCCCGGTGTATCTGGGGGGATTCCTTCGCTTGGAAAACGTAAATAAGGCATGAAAAGCGAGCGCGAGAACTTCCGGATCAGCCAGCAGCAGTGTTGGTACCGAACGATTAACTGGGGGTACACAAGCAACAGTACCGAGGGGTTCTGGACCAGGTCGTGGCCGACAAGGCCGTAGCCCAGTACTGGGATCTCCTGTTTGTCGATGTCGACGAGGTCGGCGATAGATGGATCATGATGCGTCTGGGACAACATCCTGTCGACATTCATAGGAACAAATTCACGATTGAAGTCGGCGGTTGCCTCTCCGTAACCCGGCAGCTCGATGGTCGCATGGTTCTGGCCCTGCTGCCGTGCCATCTTGAGGGTTAAGCTGCCGAACCCACTGTTCTCGGGGTTTACGACGACCCCTCCCAGGTGACCAAGGCCGTCCTGCGACGGGCCATCGACGACTTCTTCCGGGTTGTGCGCGTCACCAGTGCCATGCTGTCTTCAAGCTGCTGGGACCGCGTCCGGGTTGGCTTGCTGCGATTCCACTCCAGATACCCCGGGCGCGAGAAGGCTCGTTGGGTGGCCACCAACTGGCCGGCATTCGTGCTGGGCAGTGCCTTGGGTATTTGGGGCGTCTACCTGAGCTACGTGGGACTTGCGGCGTCCAAACCATCGGGGACGGACCAGAATACGCTGATCAGACGCGCCAACCCTACGCTGCTCAGAATCGTTGACGTAGGTTGGGTGGGGTGGAGCGGCGATGACGAGCGGTTCCTTACGCTGACCTTGGGCAACGTTTCGAACCTAGATGCGCTGGACCCAAAGGCATGCCTATTGGAAGCGCCTGCGTGTAAGCGGGTCGCGAACTCACATGGTCTGTTGGCGGCACCTAAAGGCAGTCATCTGACGATTGGGCGCGATCAGACCATGCAGCTGCCCGTCTTGTTGGAGTCCCAGGTACGTCGGCACCTGCAGGGCAGGGTGGGAGCGGAGGCAAATGTGCTCGGCTGGGGGCTCAAGCCCGAGCTTCCTGTTGATCTTGAGCGCTCCTGCGCCCATCCAGTGCTTGATGCGCCGTCCTGCATGGCTGAATTGCGCTCCGTCGGCATTCCGGTCCGAGTCGAATGGGATACGACTCTGGACGAGAAGCGGGGCTTGAATACGTCGGTGTATGCGTATGTAAAAGAGTCAAGAGGAAGAGCTGGGGCTGCCAATGGATCTCCGCGGGGGAACGGACAAGTGAAACACGGCGGAATCAGGCGTCGTAGTCTGAAACGGGCGGTTCCTTGCCGAGGCTTATGTCCTGGAGAACGGGATCCCAAATACTGACCACTACCTCGCCAACATCCCGTGGCACGAGAAGCCCGGGCACCAAGAGAGAGCGGTTGGTCGGTCACGTGAATGCCAACCGAGGTCAAAGTAGATGCCCAGCTAGTGGTCTGAGTGTGTAGCGGCGGTAGGGTCAGGCATCAGTCCGGCGGCGGCTAGGTTCAGACGTAATCAAGCGTCCGCCTCTGGCCGAAAGCCGCCGATTCCAATAGATCTGCCGTCCAGCACCGGCCGGCTGGTCTCGGCGGATCGGTCTTGATGATCAATCCCATTGGTGCGCGCGTGGCGTTTGGCTAAGAACCGAGGTGCTCGGGCTCGGGGGCTGTTTCCGTCAGCTCGCACCTAGGAGCGACGCTGGCGTGCTTGGTTGTAGGCACCATTACCCTCGAACTGTCCGAGGTGGTCCAACGAAGTCCGATTCACGTCGACTCAAAAGTGAGTCAAAAAGTGAGTCGAAGTCTTACTTTGGCCAAAAAATGGCAAGACAGAACAAGTGGATGCGTTAGGTATTCGTGTGCTGGTGGGCCACCACATTGATGTTCAGCGAGATGCGGGAACGTCCACTGACGTGAGCCCAGGTTCACTGTTTGATCGGGCATCACTTGTGTGCTGGAACGATTCCCAGAGCAACGCAGCGATCATAGGCCGCATCGAACGTCTTGGAGTCTGTAGCCGCACTTATGGCCTGCGTGCACTCACCTCTGTCCAGCAGATGTTGCAAGAGGGGAGTTGCCACAATGAGCAGCGTTAACGCGATGACGGTGACAAACCCGAGATAGACCCATCCTGGCACTTCTTCGCGTAGTGCCTCTGAGACTGATTCCAGCATGGCTCCTCCTTCCTCGAGTCATGCTGTCACTTTCAATCGATGGCAGCCAGTCAGAATTCTCCTGACAGACGAACGCGATGCTTCGCATACAATGCGCGCCCCACCCGTAGAGTCGGAGATGAACCGGGACCACGGAAGACGGGGAAACGCCGATCACCAACAAGGAACGAAATTCGTGCGAGCAATTGCGATCATCGCTGTCATGGCAGTCATCAGTGGCTGCGCAACAACTCCAAAGAAGGCCACGCCGGAACAGAACGAGGCATCGGCGCGGTTCTATCCTGGCAAGACCTCTGCTGAGATGAAAGAGGCTGCTGCAAAGGCGTTGACTGCGCTTTCGCCCAAGCAGATGGGCGTGGAAGTCGCCGAGAACGAGGTTCGCGCCAGGTATAGCTATGGCTACACGGCAAGACGCATCGGCTACGTTGGTAACACCACGTCGTTCTCCAATGTCCGTGCCGACGGCGCTACGTGGTACACCGTGACATTCCAGGAACAGGCCGGCGGAACGCTTGCGCGTTTCACCTACCTCAATGCAGAGCCTGCAGGAATGTTTCACCCCGGCTTCAAGTCGAACCTGCCCGTGAGGGCGGAAGACAGCATCGAGGGGTTCAAGCTCTTCCATGACCGGTTGGAGTACCTGGTCGGGATTCGCACAGAGTGGGCTCCTTGCCCAAGCTCGCCCGTCGAGGAGCGCGAGTTCATCGAGATCTGTGACCGCGGCTACTTGCAGAAATCCGCGCCCTGACGTCCAGCGAAACGCTGACGACCTGACCAGATGAGTCCAGTTGGGCGGGGCCTCCGGCCTCGGCTGTGGCGGACGGAGTTTGGACGGGGCGTCAGCTTTCGATTTGTACTTTAAGTAAAATCAAGTGGATCATTTGTCACCATAAGTCCAGCCTCGGCGCGCAAAGTAGCCCCTGTCGCAACACCACCCAACAGGAGCTACCCCATGAACACCCTCACCCGCACTGTCGCCATCGCCGCACTCGCCCTCTCCATCCAGGCCGGCCTCTCCGCCAGTGCCGCCGAGCCGGCAGCACGCACCACCGCCATCAGCCAGACCGCCAGCACCATCACCACCGCCGACGGCGTGCAGCTGTACTACAAGGACTGGGGCCCGAAGAACGGCCCGGTGGTGACCTTCAGCCACGGCTGGCCGCTGAACTCGGACAGCTGGGAATCGCAGATGATGTTCCTGGCCGAGCACGGCTACCGTGTGGTCGCGCACGACCGCCGCGGCCATGGTCGCTCCAGCCAGCCGTGGGACGGCAATGACATGGACCACTACGCCGATGACCTGGCGACGGTGATCAACACGCTGGATCTGCATGACGTGACCCTGGTCGGCTTCTCTACCGGTGGCGGTGAAGTGGCGCGCTACATCGGCCGCCATGGCACCGGGCGGGTGAAGAAGGCCGTGCTGATCAGCGCCGTGCCGCCGCTGATGCTGAAGACCGCCGACAATCCGGGCGGCGTGCCGATCGCCGTGTTCGATGGCCTGCGTAAGGGCCAGCTGGAGAACCGCGCGCAGCTGTACCGCGATATCGCGTCGGGCCCGTTCTACGGTTTCAACCGCCCGGGTGCGAAGGTCTCCCAGCCGCTGGTGGACGCGTGGTGGGCGCAGGGCATGCAGGCCGGTGCCAAGAACACCTACGACTCGATTGCCGCGTTCTCGGGAACGGACTTCCGCGCCGACCTGAAGAAGTTCAACGTGCCCACCCTGGTCATCCACGGTGACGACGACCAGATCGTGCCGATCGACGTGGCCGGCCGCATGTCGGCCAAGCTGATCCCGGGTGCGAAGCTGCTGGTCTACCCGGGTGCGCCGCACGGCCTGACCGACACCCACAAGGACCGGGTCAACGCCGACCTGCTGGCCTTCCTGCAGCAGAAGTAACCGACACCACGCGAAGCAGGCGGGCACCCGTTGCCCGCCTGTTCCGCTGCGTCAGCCTGTTTGCTGCGCTGCACCCGCATGCCGGTTTAAATCGATCTAAGATCGAGCGAAATTAACCAGCACGAGGGCACAGCGCATGCGGCAGGGTGGAATTCGAGTACTGGCAATGGCGGCAGCCTTTTCAATGAGCGCACTCGCTGCGCAGGCAGTCCACGCAGCCAAACCCGCGACGTCCGGCAACCCCATCCTTCCCGGTTGGTACGCGGACCCGGAAGCGGCGGTGTTCGGTGACACCTACTGGATCTACCCGACCACCTCCAAGCCCTACGCGGAGCAGCGCTATTTCGACGCCTTCTCCTCGAAGGATCTGGTCAACTGGACCAAGCACCCCGGCGTGCTCAAGATCGAAGCCATCACCTGGGCGAAGGAAGCCCTGTGGGCACCGTCGGTGGTCGAGAACGGCGGCAAGTACTACTTCTTCTTCTCCGCCAACGACATCAAGAACGACAACGAGGTCGGCGGCATCGGCGTGGCCGTGGCCGACAAGCCCGAAGGTCCCTACCGCGACCTGCTCGGCAAGCCGCTCATCGGCACGTTCCACAACGGGGCCCAGCCCATCGACCAGACCTTGTTCCAGGACGATGACGGCACCTGGTACATGATCTATGGCGGCTGGAAGCACGCCAACATCGTCAAGCTCAAGCCCGACTTCACCGGCATCGAGCCGCTGCCCGACGGCACGCTGTACAAGGAAATCACGCCAGCCCCGGAATACGTGGAAGGCTCGCTGATGTTCAAACGCAACGGCCGCTACTACTACATGTGGAGCGAAGGCGGCTGGGGCGAGCCGGACTACTCGGTGGCCTACGCCATCGCCGAGTCGCCGCTGGGGCCATTCAAGCGCATCGGCAAGGTGCTGCAGTCCGACCCGAAGGTCGCCACCAGCGCCGGCCATCATTCGCTGATCCGCACCCCCGACGACCAGTGGTACATCGTCTACCACCGTCGTCCGCTGGGCGAGACCAGTCGGCACCACCGGGCGACGGCCATCGACCGTATGTACTTCGACGATCAAGGGCGAATTCTGCCGATCCAGATCACTGCCGAAGGGGTGCCAGCGCACCGCCTGGGCGAGGGTTGAGTCTGAATAGTTCAGCCATGGCGTGAGGGCGTGCCCGACAGGTGACCGTGTGATGATTCCCTCTACCTGAATTCATTTATGCTCGGTCGCTCCTGACCCCGCCGCCCGGCGGGGTTGGCTCCCTTCAAGCAGGAACCACGCCATGGCGGCTTTGCAGCAGCGCACCATCGACCTTATCCGTGCCCATCAGGACCAGGTGGTCACCCAGTGGGCCGAGAACCTCAACACAGGTGCCCAGGACGCGCGCATCTCGCCGCGCGAACTGGACACCCAGCTGCGCGAGTTCTGGCGTCTGTTCCTGGACACCCTGGCGCAGTCCAGCGCCGCCGGCATCGGCAGCAGCGAGTGGGCCGAAACCCGCAGCTTCCTCGAACAGCTTTCGCGCGACCGCGTGCTGAAGGGCTTCAGCTCCTCGGAAACCGCCAGCTTCCTGTTCTCGCTGAAGCGTCCGCTGTTCGAACTGGTCCAGCAGGGCTTGGCCGATGATCCGAAGCTGCTGGGCAATCAGCTGTGGGCGATCACCGAAGTGATCGATACCCTGGGCCTGCACAGCGTCAAGGTCTACCAGAAGACCCGTGAGGACGTGATCCAGCGCCAGCAGGAAGAAATGCTGGAACTGTCCACCCCCGTGGTGAAGCTGTGGGAGGGTGTGCTGGCCCTGCCGATGATCGGCACGCTGGATTCGCAGCGCACCCAGGTGGTGATGGAATCGCTGCTGCAGCGCATTGTCGACACCGGTTCGGAAATCGCCATCATCGACATCACCGGCGTGCCCACCGTGGATACCCTGGTCGCCCAGCACCTGCTCAAGACCGTCACCGCCATCCGCCTGATGGGCGCAGACGCCATCATCAGCGGCGTGCGTCCGCAGATCGCCCAGACCATCGTGCACCTGGGGCTGGACCTGCAGGGCATCGTCACCAAGGCCAATCTGGCCGACGCACTGGCGCTGGCGCTCAAGCGCACCGGCCAGGTGGTGACCCAGGCGGCGCGCTGAGATGGAGCGCATTCCTATTCTCCGGATGGGTGACCTGCTGCTGGTCACCATCCAGGTCGACATGCACGACCAGCTGGCGCTGACCCTGCAGGACGACCTCGCAGAACGCATCCAGCGCGACAACGCGCGCGGCGTGCTGATCGATATCTCCGCGCTGGACATCGTCGACTCCTTCATTGGCCGCATGATTTCCACGATCGCGTCCATGGGGCGGATGATGGATGCCACCACCGTGGTCGTCGGCATGCAGCCCGCCGTGGCGATCACCCTGGTGGAACTGGGCCTCACCCTCGACGGCGTGCGCACCGCGCTCAACGTCGAGCGTGGCATGCACCTCCTGCGTCAGAACGACAACGCAGAGGCCCCATGACCGCACTCAGTGGATCCCTGCCGATCCGCGTGGAACAGGACGTCGTGCTGGCGCGCCAGACGGTGCGTGGGGTCGCCGTGGCCTGCAAGCTGAGCCTGATCAACACGACCAAGCTGGTCACCGCAGCCAGCGAGCTGGCCCGCAACGCCGTCATCTATGGCGGAGGTGGCGAGATGACCTGGGACGTGGTTGAAAACGGCCTGCGTCGCGGTCTGCGGCTGGTGTTCAGCGACAACGGTCCCGGCATTCCGGACGTGGCCCAGGCACTGACCGACGGGTGGTCGTCAGGCACCGGCATGGGCCTGGGCCTGTCCGGCTCGCGCCGGCTGGTGGACGTCTTCGAACTGGAGAGCGCGCCCGGCAAAGGCACGCGGGTCACCCTCGTCAAATGGATCTGAATTTCTCCGGCCACGTAACCCGGGTCGTGGCCGTGGAGGAAGCCTCGCAGGTGGGGCAGGCACGACGCGAAGCGCTGGCGCTGGCCCACCACATCGGCTTTGACGAGATCGATGCCGGCCGCGTGGCGTTGGCCGCGACTGAAATGGCCACCAACGTGATCAAGCACGGTCGCGGTGGGCGCATGCACCTGTCCATCGCCTGTGGTCGAGGTGGCCTCGGCGTGGAACTGTGTGCACTGGACAACGGCCCCGGCTTTTCGCTGGCACTGGCAATGCCGGATGGTTACTCCACCGGGGGCACCCAGGGCCTGGGCATGGGCGCGATCCAGCGCCAGGCCACGGTGCTGGACGTGTGGGCAGACGCCAAGGGTGCGGTGATGGTCGCGCGCGTGTACGCCAGCCGCGCGGCGCGCGACGTGGATGTGCCTTACGGTGCCCTGCGCCTGGCCCTGCACGGCGAGCCGGTCTGCGGCGACGCCTGGCATTTGCACGCCGATGCAAAGCAGGTGACCTTCACCCTGATTGACGGACTGGGGCATGGGCTGCCCGCGTCCGACGCCGCCCAAGCCGGCACCACGGCGGCCGCACAACGCGGGGCCGCCGGGCCGGTCGAGGTGATCGCCGCACTTCATGCCGGCATGTCCGGCACGCGCGGCGGGGCAGCGGCGGTGGCCAGCGTCGAGGTGGAATCGGGCAACCTGTCGTTTGCCGGGGTCGGCAACATCGCCGCCACCCTGTGCGAGCCCACCAGCAACCGGGGCATGGCCTCGCTGCCGGGCATCGTCGGTGTGCAGTACCGCAAGGCGCAACCATTCCATTTTCACGCGGCCGCAGGCACGCTGCTGGTCATGCACAGTGATGGCCTGCAGGCGCGCTGGAACCTGCGCGACTACCCCGGTCTTCAGCATCGTCACCCGGCACTGGTGGTGGCCGTGCTGCAGCGTGATTTTGATCGGGGCCGTGACGACGCCAGCATTGTGGCCCTGCGCCTTGGAGACCTGCATTGAACGCTTTGCCCCCCGACCAGGAAATCCAGCAGCTGCGCGAGCAGGCCGCTTCCCTGCGCGCGGAGCTGGAGGAAACCAACCAGGGCGTGCTCGCGTTGTATGCCGAGCTGGACCAGCAGGCCGAACAGCTGCGCGAGGTCTCTGATCTCAAGAGCCGCTTCCTGTCTTACATGAGCCATGAGTTCCGCACCCCGCTGGGGTCGATACTCAGCATGACCCGCCTGCTGGAAGACGGCATGGACGGCCAGCTCAACGACGAACAGCTGCGCCAGGTGCGCTTCATCAGCGCGTCCACCTCGGAACTGCGTGAGATGGTCGACGACTTGTTGGACCTGGCCAAGATCGAATCAGGGCGCATCACCATCTCGCCGGCGTGGTTCGACCTGATGGATCTGTTCTCGGCGCTGCGCGGCATGTTCCGCCCGCTGGTGGATGACAACAACCAGGTGGATCTGGTCTTCGAAGACCCGCCGCCGCTGCCGATGCTGTACACCGATGACAAGAAGCTGGCGCAGATCCTGCGCAACTTCATTTCCAACGCGCTCAAGTTCACTCCGAATGGTCGCGTCGTCGTGTCGGCGCATCTGGAAAATGAAGAGTGCGTACGTTTCAGCGTGCGCGACACCGGCATCGGTATTCCCGCCGAGGTGCTGTCTACCTTGTTCAAGGACTTCGTGCAGGTGGACACGCCGCTGCAACGTGGCCTGCGTGGCACCGGCCTTGGCCTGTCGCTGTGCAAGCGTTTCGCCGAGCTGCTGGGCGGCAAAGTGGGCGTGCACAGCACGCCAGGCGAGGGCTCGGAGTTCTACGTGACCTTGCCGCTCAAGCTGGATCCGGAACGGGAGCGCGCCGATGCCCACCCGTGACCGCATCCTGGTAGTAGACGACAACGCCGCAACACGCTATTCCGTGCGCCGGGTGCTGGAGCACCATGGTTTTTCGGTGGACGAAGCCGGCACCGGCAGCGAAGGCTTGGCGCGCCTGCAGGGCACCGAATACGGCGCGCTGGTATTGGACGTCAACCTGCCTGACATGAGCGGGTTCGACGTGGTGCGGCAACTGCGCGCCGAGCCCCGCACGCAGCTGCTGCCGGTGATTCACGTATCCGCCGCCGCCGTTGCCAGCGGCGATCTGATCACCGGGCTCAACGCCGGTGCCGACGGCTATCTGATCCATCCGGTCGACCCGGACGTGCTGCTGGCGACCCTGCGCAGCCTGCTGCGTGCCCGTCGCGCTGAGGAAGCCCTGCGCGAGGCCGAAGCACGTTTCGGTGAGATCTTCCGGCAGATCAATGCCCCCATTGCCGTGCTCGATGTCGACCTGCGCATCCAGGACGCCAACGCTGCGTTCCAGCGTCTGCTCGGCGATGCCGTGGCACCGAACCGGGTGCGTCAGGTGCTGGGTGCCCAGATGGAGCAGTTGAACGGACTGCAGGCCGCGCTGGCGGCCGGCGAGCGCTGGCAGGGCACCTTCACCGTCCAAGTGCAGGGCTTGCCGCGCATGACGGAATGGCGTGTCACTCCTTATGGTCCGCCGGGCACCGGATTGGTGCTGGTGGAGGACACCACCGCGCATCACATCCGCGAAAACGCCCAGCGCCAGGAACTGGAAAGCGCCAACACCGAGCTTGCCTTCCAGATCTCCGAACGCGAGCGCACCGAGATGGAGCTGCTGCAGGCGCAGAAGATGGACGCGCTGGGCCAGCTCACTGGCGGGATCGCGCACGACTTCAACAATCTGCTGACCACGATCATCGCCGGCCTGGACATGATCGAAATCGCCGCCGGCAGCGGCCGCTGGGAAAAGGCCTCGCGCTACGCCGAGCTGGCCACCGCCTCGGCTCACCGCGCCGCCGCGCTGACCCAGCGCATGCTCGCCTTCGCGCGTAAGCAGCCGCTGGATCCGCAGACGTTCGACATCGTCGCGCGGGTGAGGTCCCTGGAGGACATGCTGCGTCGTTCCATCGGCGAGAACGTTGAGCTGGAACTGGAGCTGGGAGACACCCCGCTGCTGGCGGTGGCCGATCCCAACCAGTTCGAGAACGTGATCCTCAATCTGGTCATCAATGCGCGCGACGCGCTGGCCGGCAGCGGTCTGATCCGCATCCGCGCCAACCCGGTCACTATCGAGCGCGACCACGAGCTGGCCCCGGGCCGCTACATCAGCGTAAAGGTGCTCGACAACGGCAGTGGTATCGCGCCGGAACTGTTGAGCAAGGTGTTCGAGCCCTTCTTCACCACCAAGCCGCAGGGCGAAGGCACCGGGCTGGGTCTGTCGATGACCTACGGCTTCGCGCGCCAATCAGGAGGTGTCGCCCGCATTGCCAGCGAGGCAGGCGAGGGCACCGAAATCGAACTGCTGCTGCCACAGGGTACGGCGTCGGCCAGCCAGCACGGCGCACACCACGAACCTACCCGGCTGGGCAGCGCGCAGCGGATCCTGCTGGTGGATGACACCGAAGCGGTGCGGATGATGGTGCGGGAAATGCTCACCGAAGCCGGCTACGAGGTGGTGGAGGCGAAAGACGCACAGCAGGCCCTGCTGGAACTGCATTCGCCGCGTGGCGTGGACCTGCTGTTGTCTGACGTCGGCCTGCCCGGCATGAACGGGCGTGACCTTGCCGATGCGGCGCGCGCGCTGCGTCCTGACCTGCCGGTGCTGTTCGTCACCGGCTACACCGAGCAGGCCGCCGAGCGCGGTGCGTTCCTGGGCCCGGGCATGGCGCTGCTGCCCAAGCCGTTCAACGTGCATGAGCTGCTGCGCAGCGTCGGCGCGATGTTCGGGCCCGTGCATTGACCTGTGGGGGTGCGGTATCCTGCGCGCCCCTGACGCTCCCCGGAACCGTGTGATGACCCCACCCTGAAACCACGTCGACGACGTGCCCGTGCTGCAGCCAGCCACGGGGCAGGAAAGGGTTGTTTCCATCACACAAGCGCCGTGCGTGACGCCGGCGCGGGAGTTTTCACATGTCTGTTTCCTATCCGCTGCGCCAGCAATGGCTCGGCAATGTCCGCGGTGATCTGCTGTCCGGCGCGGTTGTCGCGCTGGCGCTGATTCCCGAAGCCATCGCGTTTTCGATCATCGCCGGGGTCGACCCCAAGGTCGGCCTGTACGCCTCGTTCTGCATCGCGGTGGTCACCGCCATCGCCGGCGGCCGCCCGGGCATGATCTCGGCCGCCACCGGGGCCATGGCGCTGGTGATGGTCGATCTGGTCAAGGACCACGGCCTGCAGTACCTGCTGGCCGCCACCATCCTCGCCGGCGTGCTGCAGGTGATCGCCGGTGCGCTGAAGCTGGGCGCGCTGATGCGCTTCGTATCGCGCTCGGTCATCACCGGCTTCGTCAACGCACTGGCCATCCTGATCTTCCTGGCGCAGATGCCGGAGCTGATCGGGCGCGCGTGGCAGGTGTGGGCGGGGTGCGCCGCCGGGCTGGCCAGCATCTATCTGCTGCCGCGCGTTACCCGTGCGGTGCCATCGGCGCTGGTCGCCATCGTGGTGCTTACCGCGCTGTCGATCGGGCTGCACTGGGACATCCGCACGGTGGGCGACATGGGCGCGCTGCCCGACAGCCTGCCCACCTTCCTCCTGCCTGACGTGCCGTGGACCTGGGACACCCTGCGCCTGCTGTTGCCGGTGTCGGCCACGCTGGCCGTGGTGGGGC
>JAEXNZ010000366.1 GCA_023439425.1 Pseudomonadota bacterium | reverse complement strand
GGTGTACACCGAGCGGATGATGCAGGAGCAGGGGTATCTGGACAACGATCCGCTGTTCCACCTGGTGCAGCTGAAGTTCTACCTGCGCACCATTTCCAACGCGATCCTGGACCAGGGCGTGCACGTGGACAACTGGACGCGTGAGCAGGCGATGCACCTGATGACCCACGACGCGTTCCAGCAGGAAAGCGAAGCGTCGGGCAAGTGGGTGCGCGCGCAGCTGACCTCGGCGCAGCTGCCGACCTACTTCGTCGGTGCACAGGAACACTTCGACACCCGCAAGGCGGTGCAGGAGAAACAGGGTGAGAAGTTCAACCTGAAGGCCTACCACGACCAGATGCTGTCCTACGGCGCACCGCCGGTGCGCTTCGCGCGACAGCTGATGCTGGGCCAGCCGATCGAGTGATGTGATGCAAGAACGGCCCGGTGAGAACCGGGCCGTTTTTCAATCCCCGTCGGCCGCCACAAACCCGCCGGTCTGGCGGGCCCACAGGCGCGCATACAATCCGCCGGCGGCAATCAGCTCGGCATGCGTGCCGGTTTCCACAATCCGGCCCTGATCCATCACCACCAGCCGGTCCATCCGCGCAATCGTGCTCAACCGGTGCGCGATGGCGATGACGGTCTTGCCGGCCATCAGTTCGTCCAGGCTTTCCTGGATGGCCGCTTCCACTTCCGAGTCCAGCGCCGAGGTGGCTTCGTCCAGCACCAGGATGGGCGCGTCCTTGAGCAGCACGCGGGCAATGGCGATACGCTGGCGTTGGCCGCCCGACAGCTTCACTCCGCGCTCGCCGACGTGCGCGTCATAACCCGTGCGCCCCTCCCCATCACGCAGCGTGTCGATGAAGGCATCGGCACGGGCTTTGGCTACCGCCGCGCGCAATTCCTCTTCCGTGGCATCCGGCCGACCGTACAGCAGGTTGTCACGGATCGAGCGATGCAGCAGCGAGGTGTCCTGGGTGACCACGCCGATCTGCCGGCGCAGGCTTTCCTGGGTGACGGTGGCGATGTCCTGCCCGTCAATGCGGATATGCCCGCTCTCCAGGTCGTACAGCCGCAGCAGCACGTTGACCAGGGTCGACTTGCCGGCACCGGAGGGGCCGACCAGGCCGATCTTCTCGCCCGGCTTCACCGCCAGGTTCAGCCCGGCAATCACCCCGCCCTTCTTGCCGTAATGGAAGTGGATGTCCTCGAAGCGCACACCGCCTGCGGTAACCTGCAGCGGCACCGCATCGGCGCGATCCTGCACGGTAAGCGGCTGGGCAATGGTGGTGATGCCGTCCTGCACCGTGCCGATGTCCTCGAAGATGCCGTTGATGGTCCACATGATCCAGCCGGACATGTTGTGAATGCGGATCACCAGGCCGGTGGCCAGGGTGATCGCGCCGACGGTGATGTCGCCGCGGCTCCACAGCCACAGCGCCAGCCCGCAGGTCCCGGCAATCAGGAAGCCGTTGACGATGGCGATGGTCAGGTCCATGCCGGTGGTGACCCGGGTCTGGCGACGGTGCTTGACCGCCAGCTCTTCGATCGCTTCGGCCACATAGGCCTGCTCGCGTCCGCCGTGGGCGAACAGCTTCAAGGTGGGGATGTTGGTATAGCCATCGACGATCCGCCCCATCGCCTTGGATCGCGCTTCGGAGGCGATCCAGGCACGCTCCTTGGCACGCGGCACGAACACCCACATGATCACCACGTAAGCGACCAGCCACAGTACCAGCGGAATCATCAAGCGCCAGTCAGCCTGCGCGAACAGATACAGCGCGGTGCCGGTATAGACCACGATGTACCAGAGCGAGTCGACCATCTGCACGGCGGATTCGCGCAGCGAGGTACCGGTCTGCATCACCCGGTTGGCCATGCTGCCGGCAAAGTCGTTCTGGAAGAACGACAGGCTCTGGCGCACCACATAGTTGTGCATCAGCCAGCGCGAACGGTTGCTCAGCCCGGGCACGATGGCCTGGTTGACCAGCAGGTTGTGCAGGCCGACCAGCACCGGCCGGGCGATCAGGGTGATCGCCGCCATCCACAGCAGCGTGTCGGCGTGCCGCGTGAAGAAGCTGGAATCTGGCTGTTCGCTGACCATGTCGACGATACGGCCGAGGAAATCGAACATCGCCACTTCCACCAGCGCCAGCAGCAGGCCGGCCACCAGCGTGGCGAGCAGCACCGGCCACACCGGACGCAGGTAGTACAGATAGAACGCCGCCACATTGCGTGGCGGCATGCGCGCATCCACCGGCGGGAACACCGGAATCAGCGATTCGAACCAGCGGAACATCCTGTTACCTCCAACGTAGTGCCGGGCTTGCCCGGCAACTCTTTTACAACACCGGAACCAAGCTCAGGTCCTGGAAATCAAAACTGAAATCGGTCAACGACGAAATCGCCTGCATGCGTACCTCGCGCACCTTACCGTCCGGGTCGAGGCTGAAGTTCACAAACGCATCGGCATTCAGCGAACGATCGTCCCAGCGCACAATGAAGGTATCGTGCTGCCAGTGCTCCAACCGGCCCACCAGCTGCGCGGTCTTGTCGAAGCGCAGGCGCAATCCGCCCGTGGCCGCTTCAACATGTACGTCGCCGTACCACGCATCGCGATAACGGCCGGCGTACCTCGCCAGTGGCAGTGACGGTTTCGACTTCGGATCGCGCGCGGCCTGGTGCGCGGCCCAGCCTTCGTCGGCCTTGTCCTGCGCCTTGGCCACTGCCGCGGCGTAGGCGGCCACCCAGTCGGTGGGCGTCAGCGGCTTCAGGTAGGCGTCCAGCACGTCCAGCGTGATCGCATTGAACGCCGCGCCGACTTCCTGGTTGGTCAGCACCACGATGCCCAGCTTCTGTTCCGGCACCAGGGTGACCCGCGACACCATGCCCGGCCAGCCTCCGGTGTGCCACACCAGCTTCTGCCCACGGAAATCACTCAGGCTCCAACCTTCCCCGTAACCGGCGAAGTTCGGCTTGGCTGCCGCCAGCTCCGGCACCGACGGATCGGCCACCACCTGCGGGGTGATCACCTGCCACATCGCCTGCTGGGTCTTGGGGGTGAACAGCGGGGTGCCGTTCTCCAGCACGCCCTGCGCCAACTGCACCTTCATCCAGCGTGCCATGTCATGCACGCTGGAGTAGATGCCGCCGGCACCGGCGTTGTTGGACCAGGTCAGCGGTGCCACGGTACGCAGGTCGCTGAAGTCGTACTTGGCATGCCCCACCGCCGCCTTGTCGCCGGCACGCAGATGGTCAGCGTTGTAGCGGGTGCCACTCATCCCGACCGGGTTGAAGATGTGCTGCTGCAGGAAGTCCGCATACGACTGTCCCGAAACCTGCTCGATCACCTGCTGGGCGACGGCATACAGAATGTTGTCGTAGGCGTAGCGGTCACGGAAGCCCGCCTTCAGCGGCACCTTGCCCAGGCGCTGCACCACCTCGGCATTGCTGTAGGTGGTGGTCGGCCAGAACAGCAGGTCGCCCGCGCCCAGGCTGAGTCCACTGCGGTGGGCAAGCAGGTCGCGGATGCGCATCTCGCCGGTGACATACGGGTCGGACATGCGGAACGACGGCAGGTGGTCGATCACCCGGTCGTCCATCTTCAGCTTGCCCTGCTCGGCCAAAAGGTTCAGCGAGGTCGCGGTGAACGCCTTGGTATTGGACGCGATGGCGAACAGGGTGTCGGCCTGGACCGGGTCCGGCTTGCCCTGTTCACGCACGCCGAAGCCACGTTCCAGGACCACCTGCCCATCCTTGACCACCGCCACCGCCACGCCGGGCACATCGAACTGGGCACGCACACGCTCCACCGTGGCCTCCAGCCGGGATTCCAGTTCAGTCGGCGCGGCGGCCGATGCCAAAGGTGCGCACGCCAGCAGCACGACGCCTCCAATCCATGATGTATTCAAGCAGTGTCTCCACGGAGCTGTAACCGGAATGTCGAGGCCGCATTCAGCGCCCCCTTTTCGCAGAATGGTAACGCGCCCCGCCGCACCCTCGCCTGTGCCAGAAGCCCGCCCGGAGATGCCACCATGACCGTCCCTGCAGCCAGTGCCATCATTCCCTGCCTGCGCTACCGCGATGCCCATGCGGCCATCGCCTGGCTGCAACAGGCGTTCGATTTCAAGCCGCAGGCGGTGTACGCCGACGGTGCCATCGTCTACCACGCCCAACTGGTCTACGGCGGCGGCATGGTGATGCTGGGGTCGGTGGACAATGGCGGCGAATGGGGAAAGCTGGTCGTCCAGCCGGACGAGATCGACGGTCGCGAAACCCAGAGCGCCTGCGTGATCGTGGCCGACCCGGACGCGCACTACGCCCGCGCGGTCGCGGCGGGAGCCAAGGTGGTGATCGATATCGCCGACCAGGATTACGGCGGCCGCGGCTATGCCTGCCGTGATCTGGAAGGTCACCTGTGGTGGTTTGGCAGCTATGACCCATGGCAGCCCGGGCATCCGACCGTATGACGACCGTTGCCGGCACCATCCGCACCGGGGTCGGCGGCTGGGTGTTTCCAGAATGGCGCGGCGGTACGTTCTATCCGGTCGGGCTGCCTCAGCGCGATGAACTGGCGCATTCGGCCACGCAGCTCGGCTGCATCGAGATCAACAGCACGTTCTATCGCGCGCAGAAGCCTGCGGTATACGCGCAATGGCGCGAACAGACACCGCCGGGTTT
>JAEXNZ010000334.1 GCA_023439425.1 Pseudomonadota bacterium | reverse complement strand
GATTGATTGCCTCAATTTCCGCATGACTCTGGTCGATTGGCTTCACCGCAGCTTCGCTTGTTGCCATCACCGCACGCTGGGCAGCAGGATCACCGATTTCGCCTTTGACCAGAAAAATGTTGTGTGCAGCTGGGAAGTCTTTGGTCTGATTACTGAGAAGCACATGGTCCACCCGATCAAGCCCTCGTTCCTTCGCAAGCACAAGAAGACTGGCCGTCAACCTCTCGCTCGTATCATCGAAGCTTCGTCCGTTTCGAGCATCAAGCGCCTCAACGCCGGCCCGAATCTGGCCGTGCAACCGCTGATCCATGGGAGTCAGGCTATTCGTGCCGGTTTCTGCTTGAACTTGTGGAGCGTTGTTCAGGCGTTCCTGGGACTCTGTCTGCCGCGCCATGTGCTCCTGTACTGCGATCGGTATATGCGTGTGCGTCGTGTGCGTATGATCAAAATGATGCAGCGTCGGGGGTGTTGTGCTGCTGTCCCAGTACGGCTGCGGGCGGGGTTCTCCGGAGCCAAGATGAATGCCGTTCTCTTCCAGTAGCTGTTCGCTCAATCCCAGACGATCCATATTGATCGTCATCCGAGGAGGGGCTCCTGGCTGAGCATTGGCGGCTTCCAATCGGCTGACAACGCCTACGGCGTAAGCGCCGTAGTAATTGGGATAGTCCGATCGACCGTGGTATCCGAGGCGACTTATCTCGCCAGACTTGTCGAAATAGTTCTGACCCATACCCTCCAAGTTAACACTCGAAGCCCTGAGTGTTAGATCCGGTTCAAAGGAAAGGTTGGAGCGAGGCACATGCGGTCTCTGCGGGTCGTCAATGCTTTCTACGAAATCACCGGCTCGACGGCTTGCATTGTAGATATCGCTGAAATCAGCGTCAGGTTTTTCAGTCTTGACCAGCCCAACCAGCGCGTTCCAGCCAGCAATCTGAGCAGAGGCCTCATCTCGTCGATTGCTGGCAATCAAGGTTCCGATTGCATCTGTGTAGTCATGAGAGGAGGAAGCCGCTGACCGTGCGTCGAGACCAAACTGCTGGTACGCTTGTGATGTCGCGGAGTAATTGAAGCCATGCTGAATTTCGTGCCCCAGCACGAAAGCCAACTCAGCCGAATCGTGTCTTCCGTTGGCGACTTGTGTGGAGAGGATTGAGGCGGGTAGGTTGATGGTTTTCGTCGAGCCGTCGTAGGTTCCCCCGGCATTTGATCCGGGTGGGAGCAATGCGAATTGTCGAAGGTGGCCTTCTGAGATTGCGGCCTCGATCTGTACGACAAGAGGTGGGGAGTTGCGAATGACGCGCTGCAGATTCGATATCTGATCGGGCGTTACGCCAGGTTGTTGCCCGAACTGCTCCAGCACGGCCTGTGCTCGTGGAGACAACGTGGTCATCATGATTTCCCTATTGGACCGTTACTAGTTGCACGCAGCTGTGCTGTGCCTTCTCCAGAGGCTCGGGTGCCTCGCCTCTGGTGGAAACCTTGATGCTTAGGTTTGGCCGATCGAAGCGGTCGTACACCACGATGCCGTGTTCGCCATTGATTGTTGTTCGGGAGAATCCAGCTTTCGCCATCTCGGACGCGAAGAGATCGAAATCGATCTGGCATATTTCGGTGGCGGTTGCCGATCTGCTTGGAGTTCTATCGATGAAGTCAAGATCAAGTCGTTCGGTTACAGAGTTGACGGTTCTAACATCCAAAGTGAAGCGCCAGTCCGCAGTGAGTGGACCCCTGTAGCCAAATCGATCAGGCGTGAAGAACGTGACCGGTTGCTGCATGACTGCTGAAACGCGGTCAGGCGTGAGGTCCTGAACCGACCTGCTTTGCTTGATGAGGTCGATCAGCCGCAACAGCAGGAACTCTGCGGTAGGGTTCTGGGATTGAGAATCCGCGTGCGAGCTCGTTGGCATGCTGAAAGACTCTTGTGTAGGTGACAAGGTTGTGGGAGCGACGGAGCACGCAGAAACCGCCGCCGCTCCGACTGCGCTGTACAAAAGCTGTGTGATTTTCCTGATCCCCATTTCGATCCTTGGATGAGCTTGCCTCGGGAGATCGAACAACACGCTGCCCGATTTCCGGCCGACAGACAGCATTGTCCTCGCGGGCGGGGCCGTCAAGTGCAGTGACGCAACCTGCCTGAGATGCTGATGCTTCGACGCCCATGGCGGTCTATTCACGTCATTTGGACGAAGTTGGATCGTAGGGCGGCCAGTGAGTAGACATTCGGCCCAACGCCACCGCCGCCTCGATCGCGGCCCTTGCCTGTGGACTGTTTTTCCAGCACGTCGATCCCACAGCAGCAGATGCCTGCTCCAGAATCACACTGACATCTGCCGCACCCAGCTCGTGCAGCGACGAGAAACCCAGCTGTTCCAGCCGAGCAACAACGGTGGGCCCTACGCCTTTCAATTCAAGCAGGCGTCGCCTTTCATCGGGGGAGAATTCCATGCCTCATCGTCGCGGTCACGCGGCGCAAGTGTCAACCATCACGCCCAGGGTCGCTCCAATGTAATGCGCAGTGCTTTCAGCTGTCCTAGGCGATGTGTCGATCGGGCCAGCAGCCATGCAGCCCCGCCCAGCAGGGTTGCTGCCGCCCCCAGCGCTGCCATCGCCAATACGCTATTGGTGACCCACACAGAAACCGCGCAACAGACAAAGAACGCACCGGTTCCACCCACCGCCATCCACCCGGCCACCACCTGCTGATGTACCAGTAGCGTGTTTCTCCGGGTCAGCACCCACCCGGCATACACCGCCCAGATCATACCGAGCGCGAGCAGGGCGGAGAAAGCCAGCTGCGTACGTCCATGCAGGCCCGTCTCAGTGACCAGCAAAGCGCCCAGCAGCGAACTCATGATCAAAGCGAGCACCAGCACCGCTACATGGAAATAACGTGCAGGCGAGGACAGGGTCCGCTGGGTAAGGGCGCGAAGCCGGGCTTCCAGCTCAGCATGGTCAGTCGTGGTGTTCATCAGATGGTCTCCAATGCAGTGAGGTGATGACGAAGTAGCGTTCGCGCGCGATGCAGCCGGGATTTCACGGTGCCAATCGGGATGGCGAGTGCCGTCGCGATGTCGGCGTGTGGCATATCTTCGAGGTAGAACAACGTCAGCACTTCGCGTTCGATGACAGGGAGCGCGTCCAAGCCTTGGTGAACCGCGTGCTGCAACGTGAACGGATCGTCGCCTGCGTGCGGATCGGGCAGGGCATTCAGATCTACCTGCACATCCGCAGGCTGCGCATAACGAATGCGAAGACGGTCGACGAAGGTGCGGTGTGCGATGCCGAACAGCCAGGGGCGGAAGTGCTCGGGTTCGCGGAGGCGGCCGAGGCCTCGGAGGACTTTCAGCCAGACGTCTTGAACCAGGTCGTCGGCTACGTCACGGTCCTGGGCCAGCTTCAGGGCGTAGCGGTGCAGGGATGGGGTCCAGCGGGAGATCAGGGCGTCGAAGGCGGCCCGTTCGCCTAGTTGGCAGCGGACGACCAGCAGGGTGTCTTGCGGGTTGGGGGCTTGGCCCTGGGCATCCACTGTCGCGCTCCTTTCATGTGTTGATGGAGTAGTCGGATCAGGGGTGGGGAAGGTTCATGCCGGGTTTGGGGGTTTGGTGCGTGGGGCAGGCAGTTCAGCCACGCAGGGCGTGGCTCTACGTGTGGTTGGGGATTGTGTGGACACGCATGGCGTGTCCCTAAAGTTTTCCTTTTATGCCTCGGTAGTCGCGGGGGGACATCCCTACGGTTGCTTTGAACTGCCTTGCGAACGCGCTCTGGTCGGCGAATCCGCACTGCTGCCCGATGCTGGCGATGCTCTCCTCACCATGCAGCAGCCGCATCGCGGCCTCGATCCGCAGCTTGGTCAGCAACTGCTGCGGCGTCACCTGGAACACGCGGCGGAAGTGCCGCTCCAGCTGCGCTACGGAAAGCTCTGCCAGATTGGCCAGGGACTGCACCCGCAACTGCTCGTCATAGTGGTTCTGCATGTGCTCCAGCACCCGGTTCAGGCGCTCGAACGCGGAATGCTTGTTATCCGGCTGCCCCAGGTCGCGGGAGATGCCGATCACACCGGACACGTCTTCACTGTTGCATACGGGCCGCTTGAAGGTGAGGCACCACCCGGGCATGCGGTTTGGATAGAGATGCACTTCCAGCTGGTTGTCGATCACCTCGCCACACAGCACGCGGCGATCCTGGATGGTGTAGCTGCCGCCTAATGGCAGTGGGAAAAGCTCCAGTGGCGTTCTGCCGATTACGTCGCTGCGCTGCTTGCGCCCGAGGCGTCTCACCAGGGTCATGTTGCAGTGCGTGTAGCGACCGTCCTGGTCCTTGATGAAGAACACCACTTCAGGGAGTTCATCGAACAACGACTGCATTTCTTTGCCGGAAAGGTTGACGTCCATCGAATCCACTGGCGATCTGCTGGAGGGCACGTAGGTCCGATCCTAGCGCAAACCATGGCCACTGCGGCATTGAGGCATTGTGCGGATTTCCGCATTTGCCACCGCCATTCCGCGCTAGTCGTTGGGCCGGGCCGGGTGGGAGCATCGATCCCATGCACACCATCGACGTGATCGACTCCCACACCGCCGGCGAACCGACCCGTGTCGTGATCTCCGGCTTCCCCAGCCTGGGCGAGGGTGACCTTGCCACCTCGCGCGAGCGCTTCCGCCACGAGTTCGACCATTGGCGCAGCGCCATTGCCTGCGAACCCCGGGGCTCGGACACCATGGTCGGCGCGCTGTTGCTGCCACCGCGCGATCCGAAGGCAGCCGCCGGGGTGATCTTCTTCAACAACGTGGGCTATCTGGGCATGTGTGGCCACGGCACCATCGGTCTGGTTCGCACGCTGGTGGAGCTGGGCCGGATCGGCCCCGGCCAGCACTTGATTGAAACGCCGGTCGGCAACGTCGGCATCGAACTGGACGCGGACGGCAACGTATCGGTCGACAACGTGGAAAGCTACCGGCATGCCGCTGGCGTCGAGGTCGAGGTGGCCGGCCACGGTACGGTGCGCGGTGATATTGCCTGGGGTGGCAACTGGTTCTACATCACCGAGCAGTCGCCCGGCGCGCTGGAGTTGGCCAACCAGCGCGAGCTGACTGCCTATACCGAGGCCATCCGCCAGGCGCTGGAGGCGGCCGGGATCACTGGTGCCGACGGTGGCGAGATCGACCATATCGAAGTCAATGGCCCTGCACCGGATGGCAGCGGGCAGGCGCGCAATTTCGTGTTGTGCCCCGGGCTGGCCTACGACCGCTCGCCCTGCGGTACCGGCACCAGCGCCAAGCTGGCCTGTCTGGCCGCTGACGGCAAACTGGCCGAAGGGGCGCGCTGGGTGCAGCAGGGCATTCTGGGCAGCGCCTTCGAAGGCAGCTACCGGGTGAGCGGGCGCGGCATCGCGCCACGGATTACCGGCACGGCCCACATCACCTCACGCGCGCAGCTGCTGATCGATCCGGCGGATCCCTTCGCCTGGGGCATTGGTGCGGAGCCTGTCGCGCAGGGATGAATAC
>JAEXNZ010000320.1 GCA_023439425.1 Pseudomonadota bacterium | reverse complement strand
ACAACAAAAACCTCTCTCAATGTATAAATGCGAGTTTCAATGATCAAGAAAAAGCCTTTAGATACAGGAACTTGCGATGGTTTCGCGTTGAGAGCGCTGCGATCTGTGGGTTCACAACCGTTCTGATCGCTGGAACGGAAGCTCTCTTCTGACGAAGCCCCGGATTGCCCCGTGCATTCCGGGGCTTTTTCGCGTCATGGCTGCTGTACTTCGTTTCCGAGTTGGTTTCAGAACGGAAGTTAAAGTTGATTGGTGACGAGCGCGACCTTTTCAGAACGGATGGCGATTCGACTGTATCCCGGTAGCCGGCGTAGTTACGCAGGGCGTGGCCCTACGTGGCATCTGCACTACGGCTGAGGCTGCATGCTGCCCCCAGCCTGCATTTTTGTGCGCTGCGTCTTTCATTGGATCGATTTAGTGCCGTATGGTGCAATCGATTGCATTGCAGTGAATCGTTGCGTTTGATACCGGTTGGGAGGCCGGTGGGCGAATGTCCATTGATTCGAGCGGGCCAACGGCGACACCCGGGTTCACGCGGCGCGAGGCGCTGCGCATGGCGGTCGCCGGAGGCATAGGGCTTGGCGCTGCCAGAGTGCTGCCCGCGTCTGCGGCCGATGCCCCACTGAAGGGGAATCTGAACCACTCCGTGGCCCGTTGGACCTTCCCGAAGCTCTCCGTCGCCGAGCTCTGCCAGACGGTCAAGGGCATTGGCTTCGCTGCCATCGATCTGGTCGGGCCCGAAGACTGGCCCACCCTGAAAGCGCATGGCGTGGACAGCTCGATGTGCAACGGCGCGGAGCTGGGCCTGACCAAGGGCTTCGCCGGCCGCGAGTTTCACGACCAACTGGTCGAGCGCTACACCCGGCACATCGATCTGGTCGCCGATGCCGGTTACCGCAACCTGATCTGCTTTTCCGGCAACCGCAACGGCATGGATCCCCAGCAGGGCCTCGCCAACGCCGAAGCCGGCCTCAAGCGCATCCTCGGCCATGCCGAGAAGCGCGGCGTGGTGCTGGTGATGGAGCTGCTGAACTCCCGGGTCGACCACCCCGACTATCTGTGCGACCACTCCGCGTGGGGCGTGGAGCTGTGCCAGCGGCTCGGCTCGAACAACTTCGGTCTGCTGTACGACATCTACCACATGCAGATCATGGAGGGCGACCTCATCGCCACCATCGGCAGGCACCACGCCTGCTTCAAGCATTACCACACGGCGGGCGTGCCGGGCCGACATGAGATCGGCGACCAGCAGGAGCTCAACTATCCCGCCATCTGTCGCGCGATCCGCGACACCGGTTTCGACGGGTATCTGGCCCAGGAGTTCATCCCTACGGCACCCGATCCCGTCGGTTCGCTGCGCGAGGCCATCCGCCTCTGCGATGTTTGAAATGATATCCACCCAGGTGAAGTAGACCCATGGCAGACAATCATTACGACGCCATCGTTGTTGGCTCGGGAATCAGTGGCGGTTGGGCGGCAAAGGAACTGACCGAAAAAGGTCTCAAAGTGTTGATGCTCGAACGCGGCCGCAACATCGAGCACGTCAAGGACTACGTCAACGCGATGAAGGAGGCGTGGGATTTCCCGCACCGTAATCGTCCCACCCAAGCCATGAAGGCCGACTTCCCGGTGCTGATGCGCGACTACGGCCTGGTCGAGAACCTCGAAGGCATGTGGGCCGATGAAAAAGACTCTCCCTACATCGAGACCAAGCGCTTCGACTGGTTCCGCGGCTATCACGTCGGTGGCCGCTCGCTGCTGTGGGGCCGGCAGAGCTACCGTTTCTCCGACCTGGATTTCGAGGCGAACAAGAAAGACGGCATCGCCACCGACTGGCCGATCCGCTACGCCGACATCGCGCCCTGGTACGACCACGTGGAGAAGTTCGCCGGCATCGCCGGCACCCGTGAAGGGCTGGACGTGCTGCCAGATGGGCAGTTCCTGCCGCCGATCCCGCTGAACATCGTCGAGAAGGACGTGGCCGCGCGGATCAAGAAGGCCTTTGGCGGCACCCGCCACATGATTCACTCGCGTACCGCCAACATCACCCAGCCGATGCCGGAGCAGGGGCGGGTCAATTGCCAGTACCGCAACATGTGCATCCTGGGCTGCCCCTTTGGTGCCTACTTCTCGACCCAGGCGGCAACGCTGCCGGCGGCGATGAAGACCGGCAACCTGACCCTGCGGCCGTTCTCCATCGTCAAGGAGGTGCTGTACGACAAGGACCGCAAGCGCGCACGTGGCGTGGAAGTCATCGACGCCGAAACCGGCCAGACCTACCAGTACACCGCCAAGGTCATCTTCCTCAATGCCTCCTCGTTCAACTCGACCTGGATGCTGATGAACTCGGCCACTGATGTCTGGGAAGGTGGGTTGGGTTCTTCGTCCGGCGAACTCGGCCACAACGTCATGGACCATCACTTCGGTGCCGGTGCCTCCGGCCGCGTCGAAGGCTATGACGACAAGTACTACTTCGGGCGTCGTCCCTGCGGGTTCTATGTTCCGCGCTTCCGCAACGTCACCGCCGACGACAAGCGCGGTTATCGACGCGGCTTCGGCTACCAGGGCGGTGCCAGCCGCAACGGTTGGTCGCGCGAGATTGCCGAGATGAACATCGGGGCCGACCTGAAAGAAGCGCTGACCGTGCCGGGTGACTGGCGTATCGGCATGACCGGCTTCGGTGAAATGCTGCCGCACCACGACAACACCATCCGCCTGGACAAGGACAAGAAAGACAAGTGGGGCCTGCCGGTGCTGGCGATGGATGTCTCGATGCGCGCCAACGAGCTGGCGATGCGCAAGGACATGGCCGACGATGCCGCCGAGATGCTGGAGGCCGCTGGCGTAAAGGATGTGCAGATCTTCGACAACGACTACGCGCCGGGCAAAGGCATCCACGAAATGGGCACCGCACGCATGGGGCGTGACCGCAAAAGCTCGGTGCTGAACCAGCACAACCAGGTCTGGGATGCGCCGAACGTCTATGTGACCGATGGGGCCTGCATGACCTCCAGCGCCTGCGTGAATCCTTCACTGACCTACATGGCGTTGACCGCCCGCGCGGCCGACCATGCGGTGCGCGAACTGAAAGCGGGGAACCTCTAATGGACCGTCGCGAGCTTCTGAAGATGATCGTCGCCGCCACCGGTGCGGCCATGATCGGCCTGCCGGCGCTGGCCAGCGGACAGGTGCCGGCGGCGGGGTCGAAGACCGCCTTCTCGGCGTCCGACATCGCCCTGATGGACGAGATTGCCGACACCATCCTGCCGCGAACCAAGACGCCCGGGGCCAAGGACACCGGCATTGGCGTATTCATGGCGACGTTCGTCGCCGACTGCTACACCGCCCAGCAGCAGGCGACATTCCGTGCGGGGCTGGCTGACATCGACAAGCGCGCCGGCGGGCACTTTGTGTCACTTACCCCGCAGGCCCGTACCGAGCTGCTGCGCACGGTGGATGCAGACGCGAAGAAGCAAGCCGCCGCCAGCGCCGGTGCACGCAATGCGGAATCGGCGGAAGCGAAGGCGCACTACTTCACCATGCTCAAGCAGTTGACCATCTTCGGTTTCTTCACTTCGAAGATCGGTGCGACCGAAGTGCTGCAGTACGTCGCCGTGCCGGGCCGCTACGATGGCGACCTCGCGTATGTGGCCGGTACGCCGGCCTGGGGCACCAGCTGACAGCTCACCGGGATTCGACCCTCTACTTGACCAGGAACATGATGACCCGACCCCTATTGATGGCGGCCTGCCTACTGGCGGCCGCCCCTGGATTGGCTGCGCCCAATGGCGACCCCGCACGCGATCCGGCGACGACCGAAGCCTGGACGCCCGAACCTGCCATCGTGGCCACGCCTCCGGGCGGTGCGCCGTCTGACGCCATCGTGCTGTTTGATGGAAAAGACACCTCTGCATGGGAGGCGGAGCAGGGCGGTCGCGTGCCTTGGACGGTGGCCGACGGCGCGATGACCGTGGTGCCGGGCAGCAAGGGCATCCGCACCCGCGAGAAGTTCTGCGACATCCAGTTGCACGTCGAGTGGCGCAGCCCGACGGAAACGAAGGGCTTTGAAGGCCAGGACCGGGGCAACAGCGGCATCTTCCTGCAGGAACTCTACGAACTGCAGGTGCTCGACAGCTATAAAAATCCCACCTATGCCAACGGTCAGGCCGGCTCGATCTACAAGCAGGCCATGCCGTTGGCGAACGCCTCGCGTGCCCCGGGTGAGTGGCAGGCCTACGACGTCATCTGGAAGGCCCCGCGTTTCTCGCCGGGCGGTGGGCTGATCTCACCCGCGCGCATCACCGTGCTGCACAACGGCGTGCTGGTACAGAACGACACCGTGGTGTCCGGCAAGACCGAGTACATCGGCGCCCCCTCATACGCCCCGCACGACTGCGCGCCCCTGTACCTGCAGGAACACGCCTCCAAGGTCAGCTACCGCAACATCTGGGTCCGCAAGCTGTAAACCTGCCAACACTGCCAACGATTTCACCCAACTGCCGATCAACCGTAGAGCCACGCCCTGCGTGGCTTCGCGGTGCCCGATCCCTACTTGGCCAAATACGCGGCCAGATCATCAATCTCCTGCTGCGACAACTGCGCAAACGGCGGCATCAACCCGCCCCCCTTCCTGATCTTCTCCTTGATCGTCGCCGCATCCAGCCGCTTGCCAACATCAGTCAGAGCAGGAAACGTCGGCGGAACCCCCGCCCGATTCGCCCCATGGCAGGCAACGCAATGCACGCTGTAAAGC
>JAEXNZ010000290.1 GCA_023439425.1 Pseudomonadota bacterium | reverse complement strand
GGTCGTGCCGGCCGCTGGCCGGCAACCTCAGGAATCTCGACAACCCCAGCACCCTTCTTGTATTTGTCACGCCAGGGTGAGACAGTCCCTTGCCGCTAGAAAAGACGGCAATGATGACCAAGAAGATTCCGCTGTTGATCGACACCGATCCGGGTGTCGACGATGCCCTGGCCCTGTTGATGGCCTTTGCCGATGACCGCCACGACATCGTGGGTCTGACCATCGCCGCCGGCAATGTCGGCCTGGACCACACCGTCCGCAACGCCCTGAAGCTGTGCGAAGTGGCCGGCCGTGAAGACGTGCCCGTGTTCGCCGGTACCCCCGATCCGCTGATCCACCCCTCGGTGGATGCCGCCCACGTGCACGGGGCCGACGGTTTCGGCGACGTGAACCTGCCGCCGGCTGCACGCCAGGCCGAGGCCGAGCACGCCGCGCTGGCGATCCTGCGCCTGTCGCACCAGTACGCCGGCGAGCTGTTCCTGGTGGCACTGGGTCCGCTGACCAACCTGGCGCTGGCCCTGAAGCTGGATCCGACCCTGCCGCAGCGCGTGAAGCGCTTCCTGGTGATGGGCGGGGCGGTCACCTGCCACGGCAACATCACTCCGGCCGCCGAGTTCAACATCGCCTTCGACCCGGAAGCGGCGCACGTGGTGTTCACCCAGTTCCCGCAGATCGAGGTGGCCGACTGGGAAGCCACCGTCGCCCACGGCCTGCTGCACAAGGATGTCGAGCAGTGGCTGGCGGCCGACACCGACAAGGCGCGCTTCTATGAGCTGATCTCGCGCCAGACCCGGCTGTGGTCGGAAGACAGCCGCGGTGAGCGCTGGTTCGCCGCCGATGCGCTGGCCATGGCCTGGGCGCTGCAGCCCGACGGCGCGCTGCGGGTCGAATCGCGCCCGCTGAACGTGGAACTGGCCGGGGTGCACACCCGCGGTGCTACCATTGTCGACTGGAACCGCCAGACCGGGCAGCCGGACAACACCCAGCTGCTGATGGCCTACGACCAGGGGCGCTTTGAAGCCCAGGTCCGGGCCGCGCTCGGGGTTTCCTGAAGGCCCAGGCGGCCGTCTTCACATTGAGCGGACCTCCGGCTTGCCCCCAGGGCGGGCCGGCGGTTATAATGCCGCTCTTGCGTTTTCCCATTTCTTTTTTACGGTGTGCCTCATGAAGGACGATATCCATCCGAACTACCGTGACGTGGTCTTCCATGACGTCACCTCCGATTTCAAGATCCTGACCCGCTCGACCATGGGCTCGAAGGAAACCATCAAGTGGGAAGACGGTAACGAATACCCGCTGGTCAAGGTGGAAATCTCCTCCGCCTCGCACCCGTTCTACACGGGCCAGCACAAGGTCATCGACACCAGCGGCCGCATCGACAAGTTCAACCGCCGTTTCGGCAAGAACTGATCTGCGCCGCGGGGTACGCCCTGCGTCCCCCACGAAAACAACGGTCGCTTCGGCGGCCGTTGTTTTTTTTGCAACCCTGCTGGAATATGAACGTAGATTCATAAGTTGCGCCGGGGCCCGGAACGCAGTGTCCGTATCGACCCCCTCAAGCCCTGTCGCACCTCGCTGCGCGGGCGTTTGCGCCCCCTCCATCTACGACTTCAGTCCTAGGGCGTGGGAAATGTTGCTGTGCGATAATGTCGTGATCCACAGCACAGGTTGTGGACTTCCTTCACGTGCCTGACCCATGCGCTTGGGCGGGCGCCTTCCCCTGAGGAGCGCACACAGTGTCCGATCTTGATCAGGTCACGCTCAACGCCGGCGACAAGTCGGTTGTTCTGCCCGTCATCAAACCCACGCTCGGTAACGATTGCGTCGATATCTCGAAGCTGACCAAGGAAACCGGTCTCTTCACTTACGACTCCGGCTTCACCGCCACCGCCAGCTGCAAGTCCGCCATCACCTATATTGACGGTGACAAGGGCGTGCTGCTGTACCGCGGCTACCCGATCGAACAGCTCTCGGAAAAGTCGAGCTACGTCGAAGTGGTCTACCTGCTGATCAACGGCGAGCGTCCGAGCGCCGAGCAGCTGAAGGCCTTCACCGACGAGCTGGCCGCTGAGGCCAACGTCGATGCCTCGATCAACACCCTGATCGGCAGCTTCGACAAGGATGCCCACCCGATGGCCATCCTGGCCGCTGCCATCGCGCAGCTGTCGGCCAAGTACCACGCTTCGCTGGACCTGGCTGACGCCGAGCAGCGCCGCAAGGCCGCCGTGCGCCTGATCGCCAAGGTGCCGACTCTGTCGGCGCTGATCTACCGTCATGGCAAGGGCCTGCCGGCCAACAAGCCGGACACCTCGCTGGACTACGTCAGCCGCTTCCTGAAGCAGACCTTCGAGTCGGCTGATGGCCAGTACGAACTGAACCAGGACGTGGTCAAGGCGCTGGACCTGCTGTTCATCCTGCACGCCGACCACGAGCAGAACGCCTCGACCTCGACCGTGCGTCTGGTCGGTTCGACCGGTGCCAACCCGTATGCGTCGGTCGCCGCTGGCGTCACCGCGCTGTGGGGTCCGGCCCACGGCGGTGCCAACGAAGCCGTGCTGAAGATGCTGGAAGAGATCGGCTCGGCCGATAACGTGGAATCGGCCGTGCTGAAGGCCAAGGACAAGACTTCGGGCTTCCGCCTGATGGGCTTCGGCCACCGCGTGTACAAAAACTTCGATCCGCGCGCCAAGGTGATCGGCGAGATGACCAGCAAGGTCCTGACCCAGCTGGGCGTGCAGGATCCGCTGCTGGACGTGGCCGTGAAGCTGGAACAGGCCGCGCTGCAGGACGACTACTTCGTGCAGCGCAAGCTGTACCCGAACGTCGACTTCTACAGCGGCATCATCTACAAGGCGCTGCAGATCCCGACCGAGATGTTCACCGTCATGTTCGCCCTGGGCCGTACGTCCGGCTGGGTGGCACACTGGCTGGAACAGCAGGTCGACCCGGAAATGAAGATCGGCCGTCCGCGCCAGGTCTACACCGGCCACGACGTGCGCGACTACCAGGCCTGATCGCCCGGTAGCACCGCTCCAAAAGACGCCCCCGAGTTTTCGGGGGCGTTTTTTTTGGCTCGAAATGCCGATGCTCACGGGTGCCCGTGCTTGGGCCGAAGAAAATCAAAAACACGTGGCCCCGGTAGCGTCGGTCGACAGACGAC
>JAEXNZ010000259.1 GCA_023439425.1 Pseudomonadota bacterium | reverse complement strand
CTGTACCAGTGCGGCGTGCACAGCTGTTCGGCAAGGAAACGCGTCATCGGCGGCTCGCCTTTCAACCGCAGCAACGGCCACAGACGCTCGGCCACCGCACCGATGCGATACGCGGTCTTGAAGCTGATCGACTTCTCCACCGGCGGTGCACCCGACGCGGCCAGCAGCTTGTTGAGCAGCTCGCGCATCGGCAGCGGTTCGCCATTGGAAATGAAGTACGCCTTGCCGGCGCAGGCCGCGCCGGGCGCGAGATGATCGAAAGCCTGGAAGTGGGCCAGCGCGGCGTTGTCGATGTAGGTGGTGTCGACCAGATTGGTGCCATCGCCGACGAAGCGCAGGCGACCGGCGCGGGCGCGCTCGGCCAGGCGCGGCACCAGCTGCTGGTCGCCCGGCCCCCAGATCAGGCGCGGGCGCAGTGCCACGGTGACCAGCTGCGCATCGTTAGCAGCCAGCACGCGCTGCTCGGCAATCGCCTTGGTCGCGGCGTAGGGGGCCTGGAAGTTCTCACCGTACGGCACTTCATCCGCGCCCAGCCCTTCCACCGGATGCGTGGCGCGATGGGTCACGCTGGGGGTGGAGGTGTAGACCAGCCGACCGATGCCGTTGGCGCGGCAGGCGGCAATCACGTTGTCGGTGCCCACCACATTGGCCTTGTGGTAGCTGTCATAGCTGCCCCACGCGCCGGCTTTGGCCGCGTTGTGGAACACCGCATCCACCCCGGCCACGGCATGGCGCACCGCCTCGGCGTCGGCAAGGTCGCCGCGGATCTGACCGACACCCAGCGCCGCCAGCGACGGGTAATGGCCGCGGTTGAAGCTGAGGACCTCGTGGCCGCGCTCGACCAGACCACGGCACAGCGCCTGCCCGAGGAAACCACCACCACCGGTGACCAGAATCTTCATGCGTGTTGTTCCATGCGGGTTGTGGCCCAGACGGTCAGCTTTTCGCGACCGATCTTGGCGTTGTGACGGATGTCGACGGGGAAGCCGGGGTGCGGCAGGAAATGTTCGATGCGTGCGGTACCGGGATGTGCCAGTGCGTGGGCGCGCAGGCGCTGCTGTAGGGCCGGCGAATCGGCCTTGCCGGCTTTCAGCTCGTAGCACAGCACCGGAACCTGCTGGCCGACGGCCCCCACCCCGACCAGTGCGGTACGGGCGATACCCTCGAGCGTGTTGAACACCGGCTCCACCTGCTCGGTGTACAGCGGGCCCTGCGCGGTTTCCAGGCGCTGGGTCTTGCGCCCGCAGAACCACAGCCGGCCCTGTTCGTCGAAGTAGCCGACGTCACCCATGCGGTGCACCACGCGGGTGCTGCCATCGGCGAGGGTTTCGCTGATCTTCGCCGCGGCGGTGGCCTGCGGGCGGTTGAAGTAACTGTCGGTGGCGGTGGGGCCCGCGACGGTGATCTCGCCGACCACGCCGGTGGCCACTTCGCGGACCTGCGTCCACTGCGGCAGGGGTGCGTCGTCGATGGCGATGATGCGCACCTGGTTGGGCGCGACCACGTGGCCGACGCAGGTGCCGGCCCCGTGCTCGGTGGCCTCTCGGGTGTTTTCCAGCTCGCGGCCTTCGACCACGGCCACCGGCAGGCACTCGGTGGCTCCGTAGGGGGTCCAGAACTGGGCGTCGTCCGGCAGCAGGCGGCGGAACCGCGCCACCACGTCCGGCGGCACCGGCGCACCGGCCGAGGTCACCCGGCGCACGCCGGGCAGCGGCTGGCCATGGTCGGCCAGCACCCGGATCAGCGCGGGCGAGCCGAACAGCTGGGTCACCCCGAAGCGGGCGATTGCGTCGTGCAGCTTGCGCGGGTCGGCCTTGGCCGGGCGCGTGGGGTCCATGTCCGGAATCACCGATGTCAGGCCCAGCGCCGGGTCGAACAGCGCGAACGGCGGGAAGGTCGGCAGGTCGACCCCGCCCGCTTCCATGCCGAACGCCGAGCGCAGCAGGTCGACCTGGCCGACAAAGTGGCGGTGGCGGTAAACCACGCCCTTGGGTACGCCGGTGGAGCCACTGGTGAACAGGATGGCGGCGACGTCCTCGCCTTCGGTGGCGGCAATCGCCTGCGGCGCACGGGCTCCCTGCGCCTCCAACTGGGCAAGGGTGGTGCCACCCCAGCCCCAGCGTCGGCCGACGGTCACCAGGGTCTTCGCGCCCGGGCACCAGCGCAGCACCAGCCGCGCCACGTGGGCCAGGCCGATGCCGATGAAGGCCTGCGGCTGGGCCTCGTCCAGGCACTGCTTGAGCGCACGCTTGTCGATGCCGGGGTCGACCAGCACCGGCACCGCGCCGTTCTTGAACAGCGCGAACATCAGCAGGAAGAACTCCGGTGAGGGCCGCACCATCACCACCGCGCGCACCCCACGGCCGATGCCGTAGGCGGCCAGCCCCGCCGCCATGGCGTCGCTGCGGGCATTGAGGGTGCGGTAATCCAGGGTCACGTCATAGCGCGCCATGCCCGTGGGGCCGGGCTTTCCGGGGCAGCGGATGGCAATCTGGTCGGGGCGTTCGCGGGCCAGTTCGGGCAGGCGCGCGGCGATATTGGTGGGGCTGTTCATCCGTTCATTGTCGCCGCTGCAGAAAATTCTTGCGCGGCGGCCGCCGCCGTGGAAAATTCGCGCCCTTCCCCTCCCGCTCTCCGCCGCCCGAAGGCCGGCATTCATGGTCCATCCCTGCATGACCTGCGGCGCGTGCTGCACCCAGTACCGCGTGGCCTTCCACTGGATGGAATCGGACGAAGTCACCCCCGGCGGCGTGCCGCATGAATTGACCGAAGTGCTGGACCCGCACCGGCTGTGCATGCGCGGCACCCACTCCAAACCAGTGCGCTGCGTCGCACTGGACGCGGAGATCGGGGTCTATTCCCGCTGCAGCATCCATCCCAACCGGCCCAGCGTGTGCCGCGAGGTCGATGCCTCGTGGGAATACGGCAAGGCCAGCCCCCAGTGTGACAAGGCGCGTATTGCCTTCGGCATGCCCGCCTTGACCCCGGCCGACTGGCCGCTCAAGGACTGAACCGCCCTACCCGGCGGTCGGCCCGACCCAGGTCAGGTAGAGGGTCAGGGTCAGTACGGACACCAAGGTGGTCCCCAGCACCGTGGCAGCGGTGGTGCCGGCCTCGCGGCGGTGGAACTCGGCCAGCATGAACGGCCCCGTCCCGGTCGGCAGCGCCGCCAGCAGCACGGCGGCGTGGGTCAGCACCGGGTCGAGGTGGAACACCTGGGTGGCCAGCAGCCACACCAGCAACGGCTGCAGCAGCAGCTTGGCCGTACCCAACCCCAGCGCGGTGCGTCCGGTGCCCTCGGGCACGTTGCGGCGCTCACCGAGGAACAGCCCCAGTGCGATCAAGGCACACGGTGATGCCGCGCCCCCCAGCAATTTCAGGAACGTCTGCACGGGAGCGGGCGGGTGCGTGCCGGTGGCCATCAGCGGCAGTGCCAGCAGCGGGGCCAGCACCAGCGGATTACGCAGCAGGGCCCGGGTGACCTTCCACAGCAGGTGATGCAGGCGCATTTCGCGCTGCAGGCCGGTTTCCACGAGTACGATGGCCAGCGCGAACAGCACGCACACGGTCAGCAGGGTGGCAACCAGGGTGGGGGTCAGCGCGGCAGTGCCGAGCACCGCCACCGCCAGCGGAAAGCCGATGAAACCGGTGTTGGCATAGGCCGCGTTGAGGCCGTCGATGCTGGCGTCGGCCAGTGGCTGGCCGCGACGGCGCTGCAGCAACACGGTGCCGGCGAACACCAGCGCAGTGCCGCCGCCGAAGCTGAGCAGGAAACCGGGATTCCACAGGGCCTGCCATTGCGCATTGGCGACCACGTCGAACAGCAGCGCTGGCAGGGCCAGATAGACCACGAAGCGGTTCAGCTCGGAGGTCGAGTGCGGACCCAGCGCACCACTGCGGCGGGCCAGCCAGCCGGCGAAGATCAGTCCAAAGATGGGCAGCACGATGGCCAGCACGGACAACATGGGGGATTCCCTGGAGGGGTGCGCTGCAGGCTACGCGCCGGCATCAATACCTTCCAATGCTTTTAGAGGCCACCAGCGATACTCTCTGTGCATGATTGATATCCGTGCCCTGCGATGCTTCCTGGCCGTGGCCGACACCCTGCACTTTGGGAAGGCCGCAGAACGTCTGCACATGACCCAGCCGCCGCTGAGCCGGCAGATTGCCGGGCTGGAGAAGGCGCTCGGGGTGACCCTGCTGGAACGCGACTCACGCCATGTGCGGCTCACAGCCGCCGGCGCGCGCTTCGCGCAGGATGCGCGTGACGTGGTGGTCGGGCTGGAACAGGCCTGCCGCAGCGCGCAGCAGGTGGCTGCGGGCGAACTCGGCGAGCTGCGCGTGGGCTTCATGATGCATGCGGCGCACAGCTCGGTGCCGCCGCTGGCCCGGCGCTTCATTGCCGCCCATCCGCAGGTGCAGCTGCGCCTGCGCGAAGCGCTGCCACTGGCGCTGCTGCAGGGCGTGCGCGAGGGCGAGCTGGATGCGGGGATCGGCTTTGCGCCGGCTGACCTGCATGGGCTGGCACTGCAGCCGTTGTTCGAGGAACCGCTGTGCGTGGCGCTGCCGGCTGCCCACCCGCTGGCGCGGCGGCGCCAGCTGCAGGTGGCGCAGCTGGCCGACGAGGCGTTGATCACCGCGCCGGCCGACGTGGTGCCGACGCTGCGCGAGGCGATTGACGCGTGTTTCGCGCGCGAAGGGCTGCGCCCGCAGATCCGGTTGGAGGTCCAGCTGCAGCAGAGCATCGTCAGCCTGGGGGGCGAGGGGCTGGGGGTTGCGCTGGTGCCGGCGTCACTGCGCCGGCTGGGTG
>JAEXNZ010000226.1 GCA_023439425.1 Pseudomonadota bacterium | reverse complement strand
ACACCGACTTCGGCCCGATGGTGCAGGTGATGGTGGGTGCGCTGCTGGTGTCGGGCGTGGAGACAGTGTGGAGCGGCGAGGAGATTCCGGCGTACGGCGATCGCATTACCCGCAAGGACTACCGCGGCAAGGGCATCACCCTGGAGCGCTTTGCCGAGATGGCGCGGTTCAATTACGGGTCGACCGTGATCGTGCTGCTGCCGCCGGGTGTGGCGGAGTTTGCGCCGGGTTTGGGCGCGGAACAGGCGGTGCGTTTGGGCGAGGCGTTGGCGACGTTGCGTTGATCGACGGGCGTCACGACCAACGGTCGTGACCTACCGTCAGGTGTCGTCGCCGCCGTGCGCGAACTCGACCGGGCCGACGTCCATGCCGTCGTAATCCTCGACGCCATTGGCTTCGGCCAGCGCCTGCAGCTCATGATTTCGCTTGTCCAGCGACTCGGCGGTGTGAATTTCGATCTTCTCCACATGCAGCACGTGGTAAGGCGCTTCGCCCTCTTCCAGCTCCGGCTCGAACAGCTCGACCACGGTGTAGCCGTCCTTCTCCAGCACATCGGCCAGCCCCTGCAGGGGCTCCGGCGTGGTGTTGACGAAGAAATAGCCCCAGACCAGCTTGCCCTGCAGGTCCCAGTCGGTGTTCTCACGGATGTTGGCGAACATCTCGTTGATGGCGGTGATATCCATCGTCATTCCTTAAAAAAGCGCTTCAATGGCGGCGAGCCTAACAGGTTCCGGGTTACTTCCCGCATCCCTGCAGTTTCAGGGACTGCCCCTGCCGCAGTGCATAGGCCGGGGCCTTGAGCCCGTTGGCCCGCGCCAGCTCGCGCAGATCACAGCTGTATTTGTCCGAGATCCGGCCGAGGGTGTCGCCCTTGCCGACCTTCACGCTGCGTACCGGCTTGGGCTTGGGCTTGGCGGCCACGGCCACCGGTGCGGTAGGCGCAGTGGCGGCTGCAGCAGCTTCCACGCCGGCCACCGGCACCACGCTGCCCACCGCCACGTTGCCGGTGTAGCTCGCCGCATTCGGGCGCACGATGGCGGCATTGAGGTCGGCGGTGATCAGGGTGCGGGCCAGGTCGGCGCGCGGGCCGGACACACAGTAACGGTTGTACAGGCCGGCAATGCGGGTGGTGGCGTTGATGATGGTGCCGGCCGGAATCCAGCCGTCCGCCTCATAGCGCGGGTTGAGGTTGCGCAGCACGCGCATGTAGCCATCGCGGGTGCCGGCGCTGCCCAGGCAGATGGTCAGTTCGTAGATGGTGGTCGACTTGGCCAGACGCAGGGTGGCCGGCTGCGCGCTGATCTTCGGGAACTCGACGCCGTATTGCTGCGGGTGCAGGTAGATCCAGGCCGCGGCGATCACCATCGGCACGTAGTCCTTGGTTTCGGCCGGGAACTGGTTGTAGACGCTGTCCACCCAGAAGCCCTGCCCCGGGTTCTGCCGGTACACGCGCAAGGACCGGCCTTCGCCGCCGTTGTAGCCGGCCAGCGACAGCTCGACGCTGTTGTTGAGCTCGCGCATGCGCTCGTTGAGATAGGTGGCGCTGGCCTCGGCCGCACTGCGCGCATCGAAACGGGTGTCAAACCCGGTGCCGTCCGGCCCAAGGCCGAAGCGGCGACCGGTGGCCGGCATGAACTGCATCAGGCCGGCCGCGCCCGCGCGCGAGCTGGCGTGCACCCGGCCGTTGGATTCCTTGGCCATGATGCCGAACAGCAGCGCCTCGGGCAGACCGCGCTTTTCCCATTCGGGCCACATCACCGAGCGCAGGTTCTGGTAGTTCTCGTAACTGGTCAGCAGCGCCGGGCGCATGTCGGTCAGCCAGCGACGGATACCGGCCTGCACGGCGGGGTTGTACTCCACCATGTTGTCGAAGGCATGGCGCTTGTCGTTGAGCAGCGCAGCGGCACGGGCCGCCTCGGGCACGTCGGCAGCCAGCGGGCCGATATGGTCGGGGTCGGCTTCCAGCAGCGCCGGACCGCTGCCGGCGATCTCCTGCTCTTCTTCGTTGCCGGCATCGGCATTGCTCTTCAGCAGCCGCTTGTAGGTGGTCAGCAGGTTGCTGACCTGGCAGCCCTTCTGCGCCACGCAGTCGCTGACCACGTCCTCCATGTCTTCCAGCGCCGCATCACTTTCATTGCGGCCCTTGGGGTCGGCGTTGGCGACCAGCACCTGGGCATCGGCATAGCGCTTCTCGGCGGCGCTCATGCGCTGCTCCAGCGCCTCGATCTTGACCTTGTCGCGCGCCGAGACGCGCTGGGCCTGCGCCTGCGGCGCAACGGTGAGCAGAGCAGCCAATGCCAGCAGCGGCCAACCACGGACAAACAGGACAGGAACGGGCATCTTTGGCACTGTGAACGAATGAGCAGGCAGAGTAGCCGCGCGGCTTGCATCGGGGCAACCCGGTCACGCGCCAGCCCCCTTCCGGCGTTTAGAATTTCCCCATTCACCTGCCCGACCACAGCGAGTTGACCATGGACCCGATCCTGCTTGGCAAAGGCGTCACCGACGATATCGCCGTCACCCTGCAACCCGCGCTGGGCAACCGCCACGGGCTGGTGGCCGGAGCCACCGGAACCGGCAAGACGGTGACCCTGATGACCCTCGCCGAGGGCTTTTCACGGATCGGCGTGCCGGTGTTCCTGGCCGATGTGAAGGGCGATGTCTCCGGCCTGGCCGTGCCCGGTGCCGGCGGCGAGAAGCTGCTGCAGCGCGCGCAGGAGATCGGCGTAAGCGACTACGCCCCGGCGGGCAGCCCGGCGATCTTCTGGGACCTGTACGGCAAGCTGGGCCACCCGGTGCGCACCACCGTCAGCGAAATGGGCCCGACCCTGCTGGCGCGCATCCTGGAACTCAACGACACCCAGGCCGGCGTACTGGACATCGTGTTCAAGCTGGCCGACGACCGCGGCCTGCTACTGCTCGACCTGGATGACCTGCGTGCCCTGCTCGGACTGGTGGCCGACGAGCGCAAGGACATCTCCACCGAATACGGACTGGTCAGCGCGCAGACCGTGGCCGCGATCCAGCGCGCCCTGTTGCGCCTGTCGCAGGACGGCGGCGAGTCGTTCTTCGGCGAGCCGGCGCTGGAGCTGGCCGACCTGATGCGGGTCAACCACGACGGGCGCGGGGTGATCGGCATCCGCGCCGCCGACCAGCTGGTGCTGAAGCCGCGGCTGTACTCCACCTTCCTGCTGTGGCTGCTGTCGGAACTGTTTGAAACCCTGCCGGAAGTGGGCGACCTGGAGAAGCCCAAGCTGGTCTTCATCTTCGACGAGGCCCACCTTCTGTTCGACGACGCCCCGCCCGCGCTGGTGCAGCGCATCGAGCAGGTGGTGCGGCTGATCCGCTCCAAGGGTGTGGGCGTGTACTTCTGCTCGCAGTTCCCGGATGACGTGCCGGCCAACATCCTCGGCCAGCTGGGCAATCGGGTGCAGCACGCGCTGCGCGCGTTCACCCCGCGCGACCAGAAGGCGGTGAAGATCGCCGCCGAGACCTTCGTGCCCAATCCGAAACTGGACGTGGTGGCGACCCTGTCGCAGCTGGGCACCGGCGAAGCGCTGGTCTCCACCCTGCAGGACAAAGGCATCCCCTCGCCCGTACAGCAGACCCGGATCGCGCCGCCGCGCTGCCGCATGGGCGCGATCACCGAAGCCGAACGCGCACAGGTGCGTGCCGGCAGCCCAGTGGGTACCCGCTATGACACGGCGGTGAACCGCGAGTCGGCGGCCGAACTGCTGGCCCAGCGCGCGGAGAAAGCGGTGCAGCAGGCCGACGCGCCCAAGGCGCGCACGCGTGAGCAGGACGAGGCGCAGGATGGCGGCTTTGGCCAGTCGATCAAGGATGCCATCTTCGGCACCAAGCGCCGCCAGGGCATGATCGAAACCATGGCCAAGCAGACCACCCGCACGGTCGGCACTAAGCTGGGCAACCAGATCGTGCGCGGCATTCTGGGCAGCATTTTCGGTGGAAAGCGCTGATGTCGCGTTGGCGTCCACCCGGCGAAAAGAGCACGGCGCTGATCACCGCACAGGGGCATCAACGCCTGAAAAGCGAGCTGGATGAGCTGTGGCGGGTAAAGCGGCCGGAGGTGGTGAAGGCACTGGCGGCGGCCGCGGCCGAGGGCGATCGCTCGGAGAATGCCGAGTACACCTATCGCAAGAAGCAACTGGGCGAGATCGACCGCCGCGTGCGCTACCTGACCAAGCGGCTGGAGTCGCTGCGGGTGGTGCATACCGTGCCGACCGATCCGAAGGCAGTTTTTTTTGGTGCCTGGGTGGAGTTGGAGAATGTCGACAGCGGCGATACCACGCGCTATCGCATCGTCGGGCCGGATGAGACCGATGCCGGTGCCGGCTGGATCAGCATTGATTCGCCACTGGCGCGCGCGTTGTTGAAGAAGCGCGTGGACGATGAATTTGAAGTGGAACTGCCCAGCGGACGCACCGGGTTTGCGATCCTGGCGGTGGAATATTCTGCGTAACCGCCTGCCACGACC
>JAEXNZ010000154.1 GCA_023439425.1 Pseudomonadota bacterium | reverse complement strand
GATCGCACCCTGGCCCGGGCCGATCTCGACCAGACGGTCGTCGTCCTTCGGGTTGACCGCCAGCACGATCTTGTCGATATAGCTGCGGTCGGCCAGGAAGTGCTGGCCCAGCTGCTTTTTGGCCGGGGCGGTGAAACCCGGGGCCGAGGGGGAGTGCGAAGAAGTCATGCGCCCATTTTACGTTGAGCGGCCAGCCGGGCGCACAGCGCGGTGGCGGCCAGCAGGCTGGAAGGGTCGGCGATGCCGCGGCCGGCCAGGTCCAGCGCGGTGCCGTGGTCCACGGCCACGCGTGGGTAGGGCAGGCCCAGGGTGATGTTCACGGCCTGCTCGAAGCCGCTGTACTTCAGCACCGGCAGGCCCTGGTCGTGGTACATCGCCAGTACGGTGTCGAAACCGGCCAGCTTCTGCGGCAGGAAGGCGGTATCGGCCGGCAGCGGGCCGATCAGGTCCATGCCCTCGGCGCGCAGGCGCTGCATGAGCGGGATGATGACGTCCAGCTCCTCGCGGCCCAGATGCCCGTCCTCGCCAGCGTGCGGGTTCAGCCCCAGCACCGCGATGCGCGGGGCCGCTATGCCGAAATCGCGGCGCAGCGCGGTGTGTACGGTGTGCAGGGTAGTGGCCAGGGCGTCGGCGTTGATGGCGTCGGCGACGTCCCGCAACGGCAGGTGGGTGGTGGCCAGTGCCACCCGCACGATGTCGTTGGCCAGCATCATCACCACCTTCACGCCGGCCTGGTCGGCCAGCAGTTCGGTGGTGCCGCTGTAGGCAATGCCGCCCTGGTTGATCACGGCCTTGTGCACCGGGCCGGTGACTACGCCGTCCAGACTGCCGTCCAGGCAGGCCTGACCGGCCTGGTGCAGGGCCCCGATGACCGCCGAGGCATTGGCGGGATCGGTATGGCCAAAGCGGGACGGGGTGGCATTGGGCACAGGCCGCAAACGCAGATCGCCCGGCTGGCAGGCGATGGCGTGTTCAGGCAACAACTGCAGGGGCAGATCCAGCGCGGAGGCGGCGGCCTGCAGGGTGTCGGGGTCGGCGAAGGCCAGCAGCTGGCAGTCGCGACGCGGCTGTTGGATCAGCCGCAGGCAAAGCTCAGGACCGATGCCGGCCGGCTCGCCCGGTACCAGCGCGAGCTGCGGCAGCATCGGGGTGCCCTCAGGACTGCGGCGGGGTCGCCGCCGCAGCGGCGTCGCCCTGGCGCAGGTCGACGAAGGCTTCGCCACGCAGTTCCTGCAGGAAGCGGTTGTACTCTTCTTCCAGCTTGCGGCGGCCGATGGTTTCGCGGATCTGGGCGCGCTTGTTGTCGGCGCTGGCGTCGGTCTGGCGGGTTTCCACGCGCTGCACGATGTGCCAGCCTGCGTCCGTGCGGAACGGCTGGCTGACGCCACCATCGTTGACGCCGGTGATCTGCTTGCCGAAATCCGGGCCGAAGGCATCGGCCGGGAACCAGCCGAGGTCGCCGCCCTGGCCCTTGGTGTTGGCGTCTTCGCTGGATTCCTTGGCCACGGCCTGGAAGTCCGCGCCGCCCGCAATACGCGCACGCAGGGTGTCGATCTTGGCCTTGGCGGCAGCACTGTCCTGCTGGTCGGTGACCCGGATCAGGATGTGGCGGCCGTGGTATTCGGTGATGGTCTGGCCACCGGCGCTGGCATTGGCGTCGCGCACTTCCACCAGCTTCAGCAGCTGGAAGCCGCTCGGGCCACGCAGCGGACCGACCACGTCGCCGGCCTTCATCTGGGTCATCATCTGCGCAAACGCATTGGGAATTTCATCCAGGGTGCGCCAGCCCAGGTCGCCGCCTTCCAGCGCGTTGGGGCTGTCGGAATAGCGCACGGCGGCGGCATTGAAGTCCAGCTCACCCTTGTCCAGCAGGGCTTTGACGCCGTCGGCCTTCTTCTGGCCGGTGGCGATCTGGTCGGCGCTGGCCGCGTCGGGCAGGGCGATCAGGATGTGTGCCAGGTGGTACTGGGTGCCGGTGGTTGCTTCCTGCTTCAGCGCGGCGTCCACCTCGCCTTCGCTGACGCTGATGCGGCTCTGCGCGAAGCTCTGGCGCAGGCGCTGCACGGTGATTTCGTCGCGGACCGAGGCGCGGAAGTCATTGAAATCCACGCCGTCGCCGGCCAGGCGCTGGCGCAGCGCGTCCACGCTGGTGCCGTTCTGCTGGGCAATCGCGCTGATGGCCTGGTTCAGTTCCTGGTCGCCGACCTTGATGCCGCTGCTTTCGGCGCGGGCCACCTGCAGCTTGACCAGGACCAGACGCTCCAGCACCTGGCGGCGCAGCACGTCGTCCGGCGGCAGCTGGTTCTCACGGCCCGCGTACTGAGACTTGATGTTGGCCACAGCGCGGTCCAGCTCGCTCTGCAACACCACGTCTTCATCGACGATGGCGGCAATCCGGTCCAGCGACTGGGTCTGCTGGGCCAGCACCTGCAACGGGGCGCTGACCGTGGTGACTGCCATCAGCGAAGCGAGAAGAACGGGAAGGGTCTTGGTCATGGGATCTGGTTCGGATCGTAGTCGTCGCGGGCTGCACCGGTATTGCTGGGCGGCACGAGATAGAGGTCGTCGCGGTAATAGCCGAGAATAGCACGGCGCAAGGTGCGGTCCGTGTTCTGGC
>JAEXNZ010000042.1 GCA_023439425.1 Pseudomonadota bacterium | reverse complement strand
GCCGGCCAGCGGCCGGCACTACCGCGATTTGCTTGCGCGCAATGCCTGAATCCTCGCCGGCGGCTGGAACGAATCGCTTCTCGCATCGCCCCAGAAATCATGGAACACCGCGTGGTCGGGCACCCGGCGCAGCAGTTCGCCGGGGCTGAGGTAGCGGTACAGCGAGGCCAGCGAACGGATCTCCACCGGCGATACGCGGCGCAGGATGTGTTCCGGCCCCAGTTCCGCCGGGTGCTGCAGGCCGGCCGCGCACAACAGGTCGCGCAGGGCGCGCAGCGTGTTCTCGTGATAGCTGTGCACGCGGGTGGCCTTGTCCGTAGCATCCAGGTGCCGCCAGCGGCTGGGGTCCTGGGTGGCGATGCCGGTCGGACACTTGTCGCTGTGGCAGCTGAGCGACTGGATGCAGCCCAGCGCGAACATGAAACCGCGCCCGGCGTTGCACCAATCCGCGCCCAGCGCGATGGTCCGCGCGATCTCGAATGCACTGGTGACCTTGCCGGCCGCGCCCACCTTGATGCGGTCGCGCAGGTCCAGCCCGACCAGGGTGTTGTGCACCAGCAGCAGTGCCTCATGCATGGGCACGCCCACGTGGTCGATGAACTCGGCCGGCGCGGCACCGGTGCCACCTTCGGCCCCGTCCACCACGATGAAGTCGGGCAGCAACTGGGTTTCGTGCATGGCCTTGGCAATACCGAACCATTCCCAGGGATGGCCGATGGCCAGCTTGAAGCCGACCGGCTTGCCGCCAGACAACTCACGCAGCCGCTGCACGAACTGCAGCAGTTCCACCGGCGTGTTGAAGGCCGAATGCTTCGACGGTGACACGCAGTCGATGCCCATCGGCACACCGCGCGTGGCCGAAATCTCCGCGCTCACCTTGGCCGCCGGCAACACGCCGCCATGCCCGGGCTTCGCCCCCTGCGAGAGCTTGATCTCGATCATCTTGACCTGATCATGCGTGGCGTTGGCCACGAAGCGCTCTTCGCTGAAGCCACCCTGCTCGTCGCGGCAGCCGAAATAGCCGGAGCCGATCTCCCAGACCAGGTCGCCGCCATTCTCGCGATGGTAAGGCGAGATCGAACCTTCGCCGGTGTCGTGATAGAAGCCGCCGCGGCGTGCGCCTTCGTTCAATGCGCGGATCGCGTTGGCCGACAGCGATCCGAAACTCATCGCCGAAATGTTGAACACGCTGGCCGAATACGGCTTCTCGCAATTCGGCCCGATCAGCACGCGGAAGTCGTGGCCGGCCACTTCGGTCGGGGCCAGCGAATGGTTGATCCACTCGTAATCCACCGCGTAGGTGCTGCGCAGCGTGCCGAACGGCACCACGTCCATCTGGTTCTTGGACCGCTGGTAGATCAGCGCGCGCTGCTGGCGCGAGAACGGCACGTCTTCAAGATCACTCTGCACGAAGTACTGGCGGATCTCGGGACCGATCGACTCCAGCCCATAACGGAAGTGCGCCATCACCGGATAGTTGCGACGCAGCGTGCTGCGCTTCTGCAGCAGGTCCCAGGTGCCCAGCACCACCATGGCCAGGGACAGTCCCACGCCCCAGTACCAGGCCGGCCACAGGGTGGCCAGCCACAGGCTGATCGGCAGCAGAAGGATGGCGAGCAGGTAGACCAGATACCGGTGCATGGCGTTCCTCAATCAACACATGCGGGGCAGTCTACCGCCCTTCCGGTCTAGAGCCGGTCGTCAACGACCTCGCGCGGCCACACTGACTTCACGTCGTACACCACGCCGTCCGGGCGCAGCAGCGCACGGATCGCGTCGACGTCCATCTCACGGAAGCGATCATGTGCCACCGCCAGCACCACGGCGTCGAACGCATGCGTCTCGGGTACATCGACCAGCGTCACGCCGCTGCCTGCCAGCGCGGCCGCACCGACCCACGGATCCTGCACCTGCACCTGGGTGCCCGCCGCCTGCAGTGCCTGCGCCAGTTCCAGTGCGCGACTGTTGCGCAGGTCCGGGCAGTTCTCTTTGAAGGTCACGCCCAGCACCAGCACCCGCGCCTGTGCCCGCGCGGTGCCGCGCGCGTCCAGCAGTGACAGCACGCGCTCGGCCACATGGGTGCCGACCCGGTTGTTGACCTGGCGCGCGGTGTGGATCAGGTCCGGGTGATAGCCCACGCTTTCGGACTTGTGCAGCAGGTAATACGGGTCCACACCGATGCAGTGCCCTCCGACCAGCCCGGGGCGGAACGGCAGGAAGTTCCACTTGCTGCCGGCGGCGTCCAGCACGTCCTGGGTATCGATGCCCAGCCGGTCGAAGATCAACGCCAGCTCGTTGACCAGCGCGATGTTGACGTCGCGCTGGATGTTCTCGATCACCTTGGCGGCTTCTGCCACACGGATCGACGGGGCCGGCCAGGTGCCGGCAGTGATGATGCGTGCGTACAGCGCATCGACCATCGCCGCGACCTCCGGCGTCGAACCGGAGGTGATCTTGCGGATGTCCGGCAGACGGCGCTGGCGGTCGCCCGGGTTGATCCGCTCGGGGCTGTAGCCGCAGTGGAAGTCCTGGTTGAAGCGCAGCCCGGAGCCTGCCTCCAGCAGTGGCACGCACACTTCTTCAGTGGTGCCGGGGTAGACGGTGGATTCGTAGATGACCAGGTCGCCGGGCTTGAGCACGCCGGCGATCAGGGTGCTGGCGCTGCGCAGCGGCCCCAGGTCCGGCTGTTCGTGCGCATCGATCGGCGTGGGCACGGTCACGATGTAGACCGTGCAGTCCGCCAGCGCGGCCGGATCGGCGCTGTAACGGGCGTGCACGGCGGCGGCCAGTTCGTGCGTCTCCACTTCCAGGGTGTGATCGCTGCCCTGCTGCAGTTCCTGCACCCGGGCAGCGTCGATGTCATATCCCAGGGTGGGCAGGTGCTGGCCGAAGGCAACTGTAAGCGGTAAGCCTACGTAACCCAGCCCGATCACCCCGATGCGCACCTGCGCGATGTGGTCGGCCATTGATAAGTTCGGTAAACGGGTAGCCGGCATGTACATAGCCTATCGCGACATGCATGGGACCACAAAGAACAAAGCCGCCGCCCGCGGAGAGTACGGACGACGGCCAAGGAAAGTGGTCCAGCTGCGGTTACTACCCTTTCAGACAACTCCGGGGTTGGCCCCGGAACCGGTCACAGCTGGTAGGCATACAGTACGCGCGGTGGCGTGAGCTTCCTGTTACGACCCCAGACTCAACGCCGCCGGCTCCAGCTCCCCGGAAACGCCGGTCCACAGTTCCAGCAGGCGCGCAAACCCAACGCGGCGCTCGCCGTTGACCGGGGCTGCCGCGGCAAAACCATCCCAGGGTGTCTCGACAATGCCGGACAGCACATCGGGTTCGATGCGTGCCGATGCCATGGTCCAGCGCGGGAACTGGCGGGTGGGCACCTCGCCTTGGGCAAGCTTGCGCAGATGCTGATGGCTGCGGGCATTGAGCACCCGGGGATACACCGAGCGCACGCCGTCCTCCGGGCCCTCCAGATACTGCAGGAAACGCACGCCGTCGAACATCAGCACACTGGTCACGCCGGCCATTCGGTTGTGCGCGGACGCATCTGCGAGGATGCGGTCCATGTCCGCACTGCCGAATCCTTCGACTGCTTCGCTGACATAGGCGACAGCCTGCAGAGACATGCACAACCTCCTCCGTGAACGAGGAATGACTATGCCATGAAGTCGGGAAACGCGGAACGTACAGTTGTGCCGCGTTGCGGCATCAATCAGGGGGCCTGCACGCTGTAGCGGGCCTGCTTCAATCGTTCCAGATAGCCGTCGGGTGACACCAGCAGATAGACCGGAACTGTCGCAAACAGCACGTTATGGTCGGCCAGACCCTTCTGTGCCGCGCGCATCCAGGCCTGCGCCGCGCGTGCGTCAAGATCCGCGAGTCCACGCCGGCGACCAAATTCACTGCGGGTGATCGCGCCGACGCAGGCGTCGTACGGACCGGTGGTCGAGAGCCGCTGCAGCGCCTCCACATCCCCCACCGACCAGGCGTTGGCCCGCTCCACCAGCAGCGGCAACTCGCGTTCCACCCGGTCCATGGTGCGCTCCAGGCACTGCACGTCGTCCAGCGCGTTGGCCTGCATCTCCTTCAGTGCCTTGCGCGGGTCTTCCACCTTGATCACCACCCGGGTTTCCACCGGCTTGAGCCCGCGCGCCTTGTAGGCCTTTTCCAGCACCTTGGTGACCGGCGAGCGCTGCTCCAGCCCGACCTCGTCCAGCGCCGCCGCATACAGCCGGGTCGCGGCGACCAGCGGACGGTCCTTTTCCACGCCCCGGTCCCGGCCCAGGTACGGTTGCTTCAGCCGCAGCCAGCGCGCGTAGACGTCCGCCGGCAGGATCTGCTCCAGCCGGCGTCCCTCGGGATCATGCGCGGCCTTCATCGCCGGACGGATCAGGGTCAGCCGGCCAAAGAAGCCGACGTCGGCATCCACGGTCCAGCCCGGGCTGGATAGCACCGCGTCGGCGCTGGCGATCACTGCCTTGACCTCGTCCGCGCGCCAATCAATCTTCTTCGGCAGGGGCGTGACCGTGCCGAGGATCCACAGCGTATGCCCGTTGGGCGCCGTTACCTGCCACAGGCCCGGGCCGGGCTGCACCCCGGACACCACCACCGGGGCCAGGTCGACCACCTCGCCCACCGGTGGCGCTGCAGGCTCCTGCGCCGCGAGTGGACCCGACACCGCCCATGCCAGCGCGGCGGCCAGCCACCCTGCTCTCCCTCTGCCCATGCCCTGCCTCCAGTTGCGGGGACGCCTGCGCGCTCAGGCCTGATGCTGCGCGTCGCGATACGGCTCCTCGAAGGGCCGGAAGTCATGTTCGGCCAGCGCGTCGGAGATCCACTGGCGGACGCCCGGCAGCGCGCGTACGGCGTCAATGTACTGTTGCACGCGCGGGGTCACCGGCACCGCGTAGGTCACCAGGCGCATCACCACCGGCGCGTAGAAGGCGTCGGCGATGGTGAAGTGGTCGAACAGCAGCGGGCCCTGGTGCCGGCCCAGCAGTCGTTCCCACAGCGAAAGCAGGCGCTCCAGGTCGGCGACCACGGCGGGCTGTTCGCGCAGCACGCGCGCGCCGACCTCCGGCAGGTGCGCCTCGATGTTCATCGGGAAATGCTGTCGCAATGCACCGAATCCGGCGTGCATCATGGCGGTGGCACTGCGTGCAAGTGCCCGCTCAGTGGCATCGGCAGGCCATAAACGACATTCCGGGAAGCGCTCGGCCAAGGTTTCGGCGATGGCCAGGGTGTCCCACACCACCTGCTCCCCATCCACCAGCACCGGCACCGTGCCCGACGGCGACAGCGCCTCGGCGGCGCGCTTGAACTGCGAATCCGGGTCGAAGCTGTCGAAACGCAGCAGAACCTCCTCGAACGGGATGCCGGCCTGGGTCATCAGCACCCAGGGGCGCATCGACCACGAGGAGTAGTTTTTGTTGCCGATATGCAGTTTCAGCATGGTCTGTGCGCTCTTTGTGGCAGTTGCGACATGCTAGCGGCAAAACGGATCGGGAACTTCTACCCGGCGCGGGGTCAGGATTCAGCTACAATTCCCGCCGTCGAACCGGCCCGGGTGGCGAAACTGGTAGACGCATCGGACTTAAAATCCGCCGGGGGAAACCCCATGCCGGTTCGATTCCGGCTCCGGGCACCACTTTTCGTATGTTGCAACCTTCTTCATTGCATTCGAGCTACCGCCGCTAACCGTGCGATGAGCCGCAAAACCCGGTTGAACGCTGCGCTTAAACTGCGCCGATTCCACAACCGAGGTTCACATGGTCTCCAGGCACGAAGCGGAAATTGACAAGCTGAGGGCGGAATCCCTCAAGGCGATGGAAGAGGCCGCCAGGACTCAGGCGGAGACCTTCAGAACGCTCGGAGAGCTGCGCAGGACCCAAGCGGAGACCCTCAGAGCCTTCGAAGAGTTGCGCAAGACCGAGGCGGAGACCGACAAAACCGCCGAAGAGATACGCACCATCCAAGCAGAAGCGCTAAAGATCCACGTAGAGTCGCTCAAGGCGCATGCCGAAGCCCAACGCGCGAACATTGAGTCGGCCAAGCTGCCCCGTGAGCACCGTTGGGCCCCCATCATCCTCGGTACCGGCATCATCGTGTCGTTTCTGACGGCAGCGGTTGCCCTGCTGAAGGCGAGCGGCTGACCCCCTGAAGTTCAGATCGCCCGCGAGTAGCGCGCGGGTGACTCCACCTTGCCGAGGTAGCGGTCGAAGCACATCGCCAACAGGCGCAGCAACGGGCGTCCCTGCTCGGTAGCGCGCACCACGCCATCGGCATATTCGGCCAGACCGTCATGCTGCAGCGCCTGCAGTGCGATCAGCGCATCGCTGAAGTAGCTTTCGAAATCCACGCCATGGCGCGCGGCCAGCGCATGCCCATCCACCTCCCCTTGGCACATCAGATGCCCGATCAGTTCCGCGCGCAGTGCGTCGTCGGCGTCCAGGGTCAGCCCGCGCCACACTGGCAACCGTCCCGCATCCACCGCCGCTTCCCAGCCCGGCAGGTCGCGCGGGTTCTGGCTGTAGCTGTCGCCGATGCGGCTGATCGCACTGGCCCCCAGCCCGACCAGATCGGTCTGCGCATGCGTGGTGTAGCCCATGAAGTTGCGGTGTAGTTGACCGGCCCGCTGCGCCCGCGACAGGTCTTCTTCGGGCAGCGCGAAATGGTCCATGCCGATGTACTGGTAACCGGCCAGCGACAACCGGCGCACCGCCAATCCCAGCAGCGCCAGCTTCTGCTCCGGGCTGGGCAACGCCTCGTCCGGAATCTGCCGCTGCGCCTTGAACAGGTTCGGCAGGTGCGCGTAGCCATAGATGGCCAGCCGGTCCGGGCGCTCGCGCAGCACCGTTTCCAGCGTCTGCGCAAAGCCCTCAAGGGTCTGGTGCGGCAGGCCATAGATCAGGTCGACGTTGACCGAGCGCAGACCGAATTCACGGCAGGCACGCAGCACTTCCAGCGTCGGCTCCACGCCCTGCTCGCGGTTGATCGCGCGCTGCACGGTGGGATCGAAGTCCTGGATGCCCAGACTGGCGCGGTTGAAGCCCAGCGCAGCCAGCCCGGCGATGTCGGCCCGGGTGACATGACGCGGGTCGAGTTCGATGGAGAAATCGCGGCTGGCGGCTTCACTGAAGGAGAAGCGCTGGCGCAGGCCATCGATCAGTTCGCGCATCTGTTCGGCGGCCAGGAAGTTCGGCGTGCCACCGCCCAGGTGCAGCTGGATCACCTCGCGGCTGGGGTCGAACAACGGCGCGATCTGGTCGGCCTCGCTCAGCACACGCGCCACATAGGCCACGCCCTTGCTGTGATCACGGGTGATCACCCGGTTGCAGCCGCAGTAAAAGCAGGGGCTGCTGCAGTACGGCACATGCACGTACAGCGACAGCGCACGGGCGCTGACATTGCTGCCGGCAATGGCGGCGCGCAGCTGGTGCTCACCGAAGCCGTCATGGAAATGCGGCGCGGTGGGATACGAGGTATAGCGGGGACCGGGGCGGTCGTGACGACGCAGCAGTTCCGGGTCGAACTGCCAGGCAAGGCCGGCGGCGGCGGGCGAGAAGGTGTCCATGGGCACAGCCTGCGCGCACCCGCCGGTGCGCGCATTGAGCCAGATCAATCGGCGGCCCGGTCAGTCCTCGTTGGCCGCCCCTGCCCCGCCGCAGCCCTCGCCGGCCACGTGCCCGCAGCCATCGCGCAGTTGCGGCCGGCCGGCCACCGGAATCTGCGGCCAGCGCAGCATCTGGTAGCGCCGCCAGAAGGTGTCGCCGATGCGCCGGGCCACGTCATCGGCCAGCTGCTGCATCGCCTCGTTGCCACTTTCGGCCGTGGTCAGGCGGAACTGCACCAGCCAGCGGTCGAACAGATCACGGTCCAGGTGGTCCATCGCCATGTGCTTGGGCATGGGCGCGCCGCTGAAGCGGCGGGTACCGCGCAGCATGGCCGACCAGAAGTCGACCAGCTGGGCCAGATGGGCGTCCCAGTCCTGCACGTGCGCGTTGAAGATCGGCCCCAGCCGGGGTTCCTGGCGGACCCGCGCATAGAAGTCATGAACCAGCCGGGTCACCTCTTCCTCGCTGCACAGGGCCAGCGACGGGTAAGGCAGCGGGTGGGGAGATGGGTCCAGCATGGGGGGCCTCGGCAGCAGGTGCGGCACAACGTCGCGCGGATGATGCGCTCCGCCTTGATCAGGATCAATGTGGCGAGCTGTCGCAGGGCCTAGTCTGCGCCCATGAACGATACCCCCGACACTTCCGCGACGGATCGCCGCCGGCTGCTGATCCGCCAATGGGGCGCGATCCTGTGGCCGAGCTTTGTCGCGGCGGGGTTGGCGACCATGGTGTTCTTCGCCTTTGTCGACCCGCTGCGCCTGCGCGACATCACCTTCCCGCAGCATGCGATCAGCCGCGAGATGGGCTACACCCTGGGCTTTTTCATGTTCTGGGGGGTGACCGCGGGTGCCAGCGGGGTGACCTGGTACCTGTTGCGGCCGCTGCGCCGTGACGACGACGACCTGCCGCTGGGCTGAGCATGCCGCGTCGCCTGCACCTTCATCTCATCGATTCCACGCCGCCGCCCTCGCCGCCGCCGGTATCGCCGCCGCGCCTGCGCTGGCGCGCCCTGCTGCCGACGGCCCTGCTGGCCGGCTTCTATCTGCTGCCCTGGCTGCGCTGGAACGGCCGTCAGGCACTGTTGTTCGACCTGCCCGGCCGCCGTTTCGACCTGTTCGGGCTGACCCTGTGGCCGCAGGACCTGGGCGTGCTGCTCGGCCTGATCGCGGTGCTGGCCACCTCGCTGGTGCTGCTGACCAACCTGGGCGGACGTGTCTGGTGCGGCTATGCCTGCCCGCAGACCTTGTGGAGCGGCCTGTTCCGCCGGATCGAGCGGGGCTGCCAGCGTCACTTGCGCTCGCCCCGCCTCGCCGCCACGGTCAAGCACATCGCCTGGGCCGGCGTGGCGCTGTGGACCGGCATGACCTTTGTCGGCTTCTTCAGCCCGATCGACCAGCTGGTGACCGGCCTGTGGCCGCTGGCCTGGAGTGGCTGGGAAATCTTCTGGGTGTTGTTCTATGCGCTGGCCACCTGGGGCAACGCCGGCTTCCTGCGCGAGCAGGTCTGCATTGACCTGTGTCCGTACGCCCGGCTCGCGCCCCTGCTCAGCGACGCCGACACCCCTCAGATCTGCTACGACGCCCGCCGCGCCGAGCCACGCGGTGCGCGCGCACCCGGCCAGGGCGGCGTAGAGGAGCGCGGCCGCGGTCTGCTCGATCCAGTCAGTGCCAGCGACTACGCGTTCCGCGCCGCGCACCCCGCCCTGGCCGGACCGATGCCGCGCTTTGCCGACGACCGGCTCGGTGACTGTGTGGATTGCGGCGCGTGTGTGGACGTGTGCCCGATGCAGTTGGACGTGCGCAACGCCCCCCTGCCGGACTGCATTGCCTGCGGGGCCTGCGTGGATGCCTGCGATGCGCAGATGCGGGCCCAGGGTTTCCCCGAAGGCCTGGTCAAAGTGGCCAGTGACAACGCCATGCGCCAGCAGCCGCAGCGCTGGCTGCGCCCGCGCACACTGGCGGCGCTGGCAACCCTCATGGTGTTGTTAGCAGTCGGCCTGCTGTAGAGCCACGCCCTGCGTGGCTGATCGCGGTCCATGATCAGCCGTAGAGCCACGCCCTGCGTGGCTGAGCGCGGTCCATGATCGGCCGTACAACCAGGCCCTGCGTGGCTGAGCGCGGTCCATCACAAGGTCGCAGCCACGCAGGGCGTGGCTCTACGAACGCTCACTCCGCGACGGCACCATCTGTGCCCTTCGCACAATCCCCAGCTGCTCAATAATCAACGCCAGCTCATTGGTGACCTGCGTGCGGCTCCTGCCCTGTGGCACCAGGCGCTCCAGCACCTGTTGGTAGGTGGTCCAGAACTCCGGGCCGCAGCCATGCTTGCTATAGCTGGCCTCCAGCTCGGAGCGCACGCCGTCAGCCAAGTCATTTCTGCCGTATCGCATACGACCTCCGTGAACTTGTCCTGCTTCGGTGACGAGCTGCCCCTGTCAACGCGCTGTGTGGACCACATAGCGCGCTTCACTCGCGGTTCACTTGAACTTTGCACGCTCTTCGCGACAAGTCAATTGCAAGCGCCAAATTGATGGCGCCTCCGATGAAGCGTTCAGACATGTGAAATCTTGTCCAGCGGTGGACGTTCTTGGAGCGCAGTCGCCCTTCTGGCACCACCGGCACGGACCGTAGTCCAGTGAGTGAGGAGGCCTTTGACTGACTCTGGCCAATCAGACATGAAAAAGGAGGTACCCCATGCATGTGAACAGTAATTCCCGGGCGAGGATCATTCGACTGGGCAAGAACGACATGAAGCGCTTTGCGGATGCCCTCGACAACCCCAAGCCGATCTCTGACCGTCTCGCAGTCTCTCTGAAGCAGCACCTGGAGACACGACAGCATGACACTGGAAGTAGCCGTAGTACCGTTCGATGGACACCCAAGCCGCGCTGACGGCGACGCGGCATGCACACGCCGGGAACTCGTAGAGCCGGGCTTGCCCGGCTTCTCAACGTGCACGGACTCCGTCAGCCGGGCAAGCCCGGCTCTACAACAGCGATGTCCCCATCCAGCGCGACCGCGTGGAGCAACGCATAACGCGCTGCAAACGACACGCGGAATTCGTGCACACAAGAATCACTGGCGCACATGTCGCGCCGGAATGCCGCCAGAAGCCGACCAAACTGGCGCATGATCTGCGCCAGAACACCGTTTTTCGAGCCATACGCGTCAACGATAGATGGTGCCTATCGAAATCGCGCGGAATGCAAGAAAACAGCCACTTCACATCCGTTTGCGCGTCCGGCAGTGTGGGCCTCGGAGATTAGAAAACTCCGTAACCGTGAATATTGGATGTCCCAAGTCGGGAGGGTGGCGAATACAACACCCCGATCAGGGGAAATAAGCCTACTCCGTTCACGGTTACGGTTTTCTAACCTCCCGACGCCTTTCCCATAGGGGGAAAGGCCTTTCCCGGGAGTCTGAGATGTACACGTTCTGGGCCTTCATGCATCGCTTCGAGCTGCCCACTCGAGGCCTTCGATTACCTCTTCCGCGCGCCCGCCGCCCTTCGGCGTCGCCACTGCGCGCGCGCACTCAAGACGCATAACGCCGGGCCCTGACCCGGCCATCTGATCGGCATGCCGCCGCGCCCTAGCTGCGCGCCGCGTTGCCACTTCGTTGAACTCATTCGTTACCCAGTTTCGGGAGGATCCCATGTGCGAGCAGTGTTCCTGTGCAGGTTGTGTTGACCATGCGAATTCAGAGCGCCCTCAAGGCGGTCATGCAAACGGAGCGGTGCAACCTGCGCCGCTGTTCCAACCCTCGGCGAGCATCCATCCAGGCCGCGTGCTGATGGACGACTACCTGCGCCCTGCAGGCATTTCCATTCGGCGGCTGGCGGACTCGATCCGGGTCAAGCGTGGGCGGTTGGAATCGGTGATTGGCGGCCGCAGCAGCATCAGTGCGGAACTGTCGCTGCGGTTGGGGCGCTACTTCGGTGACCCGCCGGCGTACTGGCAGGACCTGCAGGCGAAGCACGACATGGAAATGGCCTACTGCGCCTGGGGCGAGGACATCGACCTGATCCGCCCGCGCGTGCGCTGGTAGGACGGTCGGGATGGGTGAACCTGTCCCCTGAAATCGGACGCCAAGAAGTACGGGGTCAGGAAGCGGCTTTCAATTGCTTTGCGTAGTCGTTTGGCGACACGAATCCGAGTGTCGAGTGTAGCCGGGTTGGGTTGTAGAAGCC
>JAEXNZ010000037.1 GCA_023439425.1 Pseudomonadota bacterium | reverse complement strand
TCGCTACCCTGCTGACCAGAGCGCTCACGCTTCTGATCCTGCTGTTGCTGCTGCTGGCCCTGGCGCTGACCTTCGCGATCCTGCTGGTTCTGCGGGTTCTGCTGGCCCTGTTGGTTCTGCTGATTCTGCTGGTTCTGGTTGGTCATGATCTTCTCCGAACTCGGCGTCACCATGAAGCCGATGGGACGACTCTGCGCTCAAGGCAGTGAGACTGATGTGCCGGAAATGAGGCCGTGCGCAGACATCAAGCGCACCAAGGTAAATGATTCAGAACAAACTAGTAGCCAAGCGTACCGGATCGTGTGTCTGTCGTGCTGGAAATGGGAGGGCTCGCACATCGGCGCACGGTACCCCGATTCGATCCCACATGCGCGCGCGAACTCGAACTGGCAACGCACCAGCGGATCCCCATCTGCTTACGCGCACATGGAACCTACCCTGATAAAACGCGCGCGGACTCCGCTCCCTCCCACACGCACGCGGAAATCGCTCCGGTAGGGTCGCACGACAGTCGACCGCCTATAGCACCTCAACGTTCGATAGGGCATGACCAAAGAACGCAGGCACATCCCGCCTCACGCCGTCTCCCACCAACGACTACGCCCTCGCCCCTTACGCCGGTCGGCCTCTTTGATCATGGCCGCCCACTGTTCTTCAGGCGTACGCATATCAGACAACATAAGGTGTCCGAAGTTCGGTGCAAGCTGAGTGGGATCAGGCCGGTCAAAGACCGGGGCGGCTACTGTGTTGTCTACGGTTTCCATGCGGCCCACGGTAGCTTCGCATCGACGCACAGAATGAGACTGCAGCCAGGTTCGTCAGGTTCGTGTTCGATCAGCCGACGATGGCGACAGTCTCGGCACCATACGCAAATACAGCCACAGCTATCACGCCATCCATCAGCGCTCTGGGCTCGTCGTCAGCCAACTCACCGTAAAGCCTCCACTCCGCATCCGACACGGACTCCACGCCGCCGATGACCATGAACGACACGAGGACGCTTGGGGGACCTTCGCTATGGACCGACGTCTCCGTATGTACCCCCTGTGGTGGATAGCCCCATGCTCTCAACAGAGAGATCGCTTTAGCAACAATCGCGGCGACCTCTTCGTCATCCACCCTTGTCTCATCAAAAATCGCAGCAATGCTCGTCTTGATCGCAAAGACGGGAGGTGCACTACCACCATCCCCGCCAGCCGGCTTGGCTGGAAACTCGAGCAGCGAGACGTCGCTTGTGCAAGGGTCCTCCCCGCAATCTTGCAGCTCTCTCCGCAACCGGCTAGCCTCGCGGAACCATCCGTTGAAGCTAAGCAGCCGCCCCATTTCCTGCTTCCAGGCAACGGGAAGGTCATGGCCAGCCAGGAACGTGTCATACAGAAGCTTCGTCCGGAAGACCTGGCCCGAGATCGCCGCTACTTGAACTGCACAGCGCAGGAAGCGCACCTCGCCACCCGCCATCTGTAGCAGCCGATCAAAGAGCTCAGCTGATACCACGTGATCGGCCCGAACTGCTGCAAGGACCGCCTTGATTTCCAGTGCACCCATCGGATCCACCGCCATCAGCTTGTCAGCGTCGGCAGCCAGCCTGTAAAGCTCGAACTCGCTTGCGCTAGCGGTACTCAGGAGATGAATTGCCCGATTGCGAAGATCGCTATACGTTGTCTGGGGAGCGGCTTGTGCCACGTCATCCTCTCCAGCTTAGGGCTTCACCCCATCAAACCCCGGAAGCGCGATTGTCGCTTCATACGTATCGGGGTCGATCTGCAGGAAGTTGCAAATGACCATGGAACCCAAGTCAGCCCAACACAGACCCTCACGCAACCGATTGAGCCAAAAGACAAACGCACCACCAAGCGTTGATTCCTCAACCTGCCCGACGCACACCAATACGTTGGCGCAATCAACCCACTTGCCTGGGATCGCGTCGAAAATTCAAATGGCGCACCGACACCAGCGACACGGCGACCTTAGACTGTTCCCCGATTGACGGCACACACACTGCGCGCCATGCACATACCGCCAACCGGGGTGGCTAAGCCGTTAATGTCAGACCTTCATGTTGCGGAGGATGATGCAGTCCTCCTTCCATTCAATCGCCAGCCGGCTGCCCACCTCCCAGCCAACCCGGGTCATCCACATGCCGCGCAGCCACAGGCAGGGGATGCGGTTGCTGGCCAGGTTGCGCTTCCCGGTGGGATCCTGGATTGCCCTCACCCGAAGTGTGTCGGGCTTGGTGAAGTAGAGCCGGCCCTTGGGCTTGTTGTCGCTGCCGCTACCGCCGTTGTTATCAGAGCTTGAAACTGTCATATGTAACCTCGTCAAGAGTGTTCTCCCTCGTCGAAATGACGAGGAAGCCGGGAGGCTGACAACCGTACATAGGAACGGCGCGGCGTATTTCCTCGGAGGTGTTCTATTCCGCCACCCTCCCGGCATACGACGTTCAAGCGTTACCTATGTAGAGCTGTCAGGCTCCCTGGACACACCTTGCGAGATCACTCACGCGAAGTGAAGCAGGCGTCCGCGCATGATATTCCGGAGATGGCGAAAAACGCCAACGATGCGACGTAATCGGGCCAGAAATGGCGAATTCTGCGTGGGAGAACGCCAACCGCGTCACATTGGTGCCAAAAATTCGTCAGGCCTGCCATTCTTCAGTCAGCCCTACTGGAATGTCGCAATCGCCAGCAGTTGCGGCTACGCGTTGAATCCATCGCTGATTGGAGACGCCCCGGTACCTTCCACATCTATAAGAGAGCCGGCTCGAGCAAGGCCTCTCCGCTCTCAAGCAGGCGAACTTCAGTCACATGGACGACCCGTGCCAACTCTGCTGCGCCTTCGACCGTCGATCCAATGACCTCCACCTGAACCTGTCCCCTGAAATCGGACGCCAAGAAGTACGGGGTCAGGAAGCGGCTTTCAATTGCTTTGCGTAGTCGTTTGGCGACACGAATCCGAGTGTCGAGTGTAGCCGGGTTGGGTTGTAGAAGCC
>JAEXNZ010000535.1 GCA_023439425.1 Pseudomonadota bacterium | reverse complement strand
TTTTCCCGGGGCTGGGCAACCATGACTACGAGAACAACGTCGAGGACTGCGCCAACAATGGCTGCGCGCGTGACAGCATTTGTGATCTTGCACGATGGGTGAACGAGTTCCATCCCACGGCGCTCGCTCCCAAGTTCATTGACTCGAAGGGTTCAGAAGACCGGCTGCGTGGAAGTCTCGCCTATTCATTCACCATGGGGCAGGTCCATTTCGTCCAGTTGAACAACTACATCACCTATCGAAAGACGTTCAAGTCACTTGTGGAGGGCTTCTGGGGCGAAGGTACGTATCGCATCGATTCGTCGTTGCGCTGGCTCGAAGGTGATTTGCGGGAGGCGAGAAAGAAGGGCTTGGTCATCATACTCAATATGCATAATCGCAATGGATCGTCGGATCCGGCAGCGGATGCGAAGATTCGTCAGCTCGTTGAGGGGTATGGCGTTACTGCGGTGTTTGTAGGCCACTATCACGACCAGATTGGCCATTTCCCGACAACGCGCTTTGGAAGTGTTCCGGTCTTCCAGAGTGGTGCTCTGTTCAAGCGGCAGTTCCTGCTGCTGGGCTTCAATTTCGTCGCAATGACAGCGAACGTGCATGCCTTGACCGGTGAAGGAATACCCCATATCCGAACAATTCCCTTGAAGACGGGGACATCACTCCCGCCACTCGTCAATGACTACTCAGACTCGGAGCTGGTTTTCTACGAAGGAAACGACGGCAGCCAGAAGGTGGTCTGCGATGTGACCATCGGAACCGGCAACATGAGGTTCGGCATGAAGCAGCACGGGTGTTCCAACGACGAAGCCCGCTCGCTGGTGATCATGAAGGCGAAGAAGAACACATTCATCAGCGTCTATGGAAACTACGACCAGAACGGAAACCAGGGCTACGCGACGATCGAGGTAAAGAACGATATCCTGCTGCCCGAGGTGGTGGGCTCATTTGATCGGACTGCTGAGTATCCCAACTGGAAGATAATCAAGTACGGACCAGAGAGGATTGATGGAAGAATTTCGAGTGCCTGGGTTCGTCCGTATAGCATGAATAATGGCTATGTCACATTCATGGAGCACACAAATTTCGGCGGAAACGTGGTGTGCACGGAAATGCTGTCGCCTGACCGCAACTGGAACCTGGGTGGGGGATGTGCAAACGACGAGATCAGTTCGGTGATCCTTCATCAGGTGAAGGCGGGAATGAACGTATGTCTGTTTGGAGATTGGAATATGAAAGAGGGGCAGGGTTTCACCTGCATCCAGTCAAGGGCGAACTTCAATCAGCTGACTTTTTCGCATCTGGACTTCAATCGAAATACCGACAGCTACCAGATCTATCATTATGGCGGCAAGGTCACCGGCAAGGTCTCAAGTATCAATATTGACTACATTCCCTTGACTCAGGAACTATCCGACCCTACCCCGCTCGACTTGGAGGTCAGTCCATGAGCCGAAGGCTTGTGCGAGGATGCAGAAATTGACGGTACCTGAATTGATGCTCTCGCCTTGACTTGGGCTGCACCTTTTTTCACGGGCACTTGCCGAAGCGATGGCGAAACTGGGCGCACGTTCCACGCAGGAGTCGACCATGCAGACCCAACTCAAGATGCTGTGCCTGGGCAGCTTGCTGGCCTTTTCCACCGTTGCTTCGGCGCAGACCTACGGGCCAAGCGACGAAGGCCGGCGCTTCAACGACGGCAGCAAGGTGGTGTGCAAAAACGTTGAAGTCCAGCGCAACAGCAAGGATCCGAACCGCATTGCCGGAACCGCGATTGGTGCTGTGGCCGGTGGTCTGCTGGGTAACCAGGTAGGCGGTGGTAACGGCAAGAAGGTGGCTACTGTGGCCGGTGCGGTCGCCGGTGGTGCTGCAGGCCGGCACATCCAAGGCAACCAGCAGTCCAAGAACGGTGACCGGGTGGTGGAGCGCCGCTGTGAGCGGCGTTATCCGTAATCGGTTGATGTGTGGATTTGCCTGGTTGCCGGCCAGCGGCCGGCACTACCGGGATCGAGCGGCCAGCGTGTAGCTGGCCGTTCTTTTATCGCGTCGGGGGATTGCCCGCGATGGTGCGCGCGCCGGTGATGATCATGCGCAGCATCTGCGAGAGCTGATCAATCAGCTCGGGATCCTTCTCCGGCGGCTGGTCCAGCGCGCTGCCGCCCATGGCGAACACCAGCCGGGTAATGGCTTTGGCGACCAGATGTGGCTCGTGCAGAACCGCGCCATTGTCGGCGGCCGCCAAGCGGATCAAGTCCACGCAGAGTTCTTCTTCGAAATAATTCAGTTCGCGCTCGACCGCGTGCTTGAACGCGTCCGAGCCCGCACTGCCTTCGCGCAGCATCACGTGCAGCAGGCGGTCGTCGGCGCGCAGCTGTTCAAAGAACGTTTCCACGGATACACGGATCACGCTGCGGTCCGACGAGGCCGCGCGCTGGCGGGCCTGGCCGATGATGGTGCGCAGCGAGCGGCCGGCCAGATCGATCAGCGCCACGGTCAGCTCGTCCATGTCGCGGAACTGCCGGTAGAACGAATTCGGGGCGATGCCGGCTTCGCGGGCGACCTCGCGCAGGCTCAGCGTGGAGACGCTGCGGTGCGGGCCGATCAGGGCCAGTGCGGCGGCCAGCAGGTCGTCACGGGAGATCGCCCCCTTGCGCGCCGGGTGTGTCTCATCCGCCGCTGATACGGCAAGGTCGGTGGCAGTCAGGGAGGGCTGGGCGGTCATCAGATGAATCATAGCCGGTCCTGGCGATATACAACTGTATACACACCTGTATGCTCGGTCGTATAGTGGCGGCATGAACGCTCGAGTCCGTCCTGCTGTCCGTCGCCGCAATCCCTTGTTGCCCCGCAACTGGGTGTCGGATGAACTGTTCGATTTCTGGGCGGGGCAGGTGCACCCGCTGTGGACCCTGCGC
>JAEXNZ010000509.1 GCA_023439425.1 Pseudomonadota bacterium | reverse complement strand
GCACGTGGTGCTGATCGAAGAGCAGCCGGGCAAGCCCGGCTCTACGTGGGGTCGTCGAGGTCGGTAGCGCCGGCCGTCATTCCGCCGGCAACTCGAATACCTGGCGCAGATAGGCCAGATACCCCGGGTCATCGCACATGCTCATGCCCGGCGAATCGCTCAGCTTGGCCACCGGCTGCCCGTTGCAGCGGACCATCTTGATCACGATGTTCAGCGGCGTCGGCCCGAGGTCATTGGTCAGATGCGTGCCGACCCCGAACGCGACCTGGCAGCGGCCACGGAAGTAGTCGAACAGGCGCATCACCTTCTCGATGTTCAGCCCGTCACTGAACACCAGCACCTTGCTGCGCGGGTCCACGCGACGCTGCTGGAAGTGTTCCAGCATGCGGTCGCCCCAGGCGAACGGGTCGCCCGAGTCGTGGCGCACGCCGTCGAACAGTTTGCAGAAATACATGTCGAAGTCGCGCAGGAACGCGTCCAGCCCGACCACATCCGACAGCGCAATACCAAGGTCGCCGCGATACTCGCGCGCCCACGACTCCAGCGCCGCCACCTGCGAGTCGCGCAGGCGCGGGCCCAATGCCTGGAACGCCTGCAGGTACTCGTGCGCCATGGTGCCGTGCGGGGTCATGCCGTACAGGCGGGCGAAGTGCACGTTGCTGGTGCCTACGAACTGCGAGCCCAGCGCGTCGCGCAGCTGTGGCAGCATGCGCGCATGCCAGTCACGCGAGTAGCGGCGGCGGCTGCCGTAGTCCGCAATGCGGCACAGCTCGAACCCCGGGGTATCGCGCAGCAGCGCGGTCTTGGCCTGCAGGCGGCGCTCGCCTTCAGCGTAGTCCGGCGTGCTGGTGTTGCGGAACCAGACCTCGTTGATGATCGCCAGCAGCGGCACTTCAAACAGAATGGTGTGCAGCCACGGACCAGTGATGTCCAGTTCGATCTCGCCCGGTACCGTCGCCGACGGACGCAGGTCGATGTACTTGCGGTCCAGATGGAACAGCCCGAGGAAGTCGGCGAAGTCCGGCTTCACGAAGCGCAGCCCACGCATGTAGTCCAGCTCGGCATCGGTGAAGCGCAGCGTGCACAGATGGTCGATCTCGGCGTTGATCTGGTCGATGTACGCGGCCAGGTCGATGCCCGGCGTGCGGCACTTGAACCGGTACTGCACCTGCGCGCCGGGGTACTGATGCAGCACCGCCTGCATCATGGTGAATTTGTACAGGTCGGTGTCGAGCAGGGATTGGATGATCATGATCGGATTATGCGCTCCGCAGGAGCCTGGGAACCTGTACCAGAGCATGGGCCCAGATCGCGCCCCATACCGCCAGCTGCACCGGCAGGCTGCGCTGCGATGCCTCGAACTTGCGGAAATAGCGCCACAGGCCGCGGTGCTTGTGCCATTCAACGAAGAACGGCCGCGAGCGGCTGGACACGCCACGTACGTGGGTCACGCGCAGGTCATTGGCAATGGCGACTACCGCGCCGGCCTCGCGCGCGCGCCGGCACAGGTCCAGGTCTTCGGCGTGCAGGCGGTAGCCGGCGTCCCAGCCGCCAATACGGTCGAACAGCGCGCGCGGCATCAGCAAAAGCGCCCCGGACAACGCCGGCACCCGCTGCATCGTCTGCGCCGGGTCCACCGGCAGGGCCAGCTTTGCGCCCTGCCCCGGGTTGCGCAGCATGGCCGCGAAATCCGGGTCGCGCCGACGCACGGCCGCGTCCGGCACACCGACTTCGTCCACCTGCTCCACCCCCAGCAGGCAGTCGCCGAGGGCTTCGCCGCGCTGGCACAGCTGGGCCAGCGTATCCACGTCCACCATCAGATCCGGGTTGATGAAGGCAAGCCACGGCGCGCGGCTGTCGGCCACACCCTGATTGTTGGCGGCCGCAAAACCGGGGTTGTCCGGGTTGGCGATGAAATGCAGGCGCGGATCCGCACTGGCGTGGCGCTGCACGATCTCCAGCGTGCCATCGTCGGAATTGTTGTCCACCACCCGGATCTCGGCGATGTCCTGGGCGGCACGCAGCCGGGTCAGGCAGGCATCCAGGGTGCTGGCACTCTGGTAGCTGACGATGATGGCGGCAATGCGGGCATTCAAACGAGCTACTCCAGATCAGGCGTGGCGGGTGCGGCAAACAGGTCGCCCTGCGAACGCGGCATTATCGCCTGTTGGTGCAGCTGCTGCAGCGCTTCGCGGGTGGCGCGCAGCGGATCGGCCATGAGGAAGCCGGCCAATCGTGGCTGCCACGCCGGCCAACGCGTGCCCAGTGCTTCCATGTCACCGTCCTGGGCCGTTGATTCGGTATCGCGCGCGACAAAGGCGTTTTCGCACAGCGCATTGCGCCAGCCCAACCCGGCCATGCGCAGGCTCAGGTCAATCAGTGCGGCGCTCCACGAGGCGTAGCTGTGCATGTCCAGCCCGCCGGCCTTGCGCCGGGCGTTGGCCCGCAGCAGTACGGCATGGGTCACCGCCGAGGGCAGTTCCGGATGCAGGCTGGGCAGCGCAGCACAGGCCTGGGCGATGGCATCCAGGTGCTCCGGCACCGGGCTGATCTCGCCCAGCCGCGGCCACGCGGCGGTTTCCCCAGCGTTGCACCACGGCGTGGCCGAACCAATCGAGGCATCGCGGGCGAAACAGGCATCCAACTGTTGCAGCCAACCAGGGGCCGGCACCGCGTCCGGAGCCAGCACCACCACGTCGGTGCCGTCGCAGGCACGCAGCATTTCATCAAGGTGCGCCACTTCACCGATGGCACGGGCACGGCGGGTGTACTCGGCCTGCAACGGGGTATGCGCCAGCCAGTGTTCGATTACCGCCTGTGCGCGCGGCCCGGCCTGGCCGTCGTCGGCCAGCCAGATCGCCGTGCCGGCCGGGGTGCCGGCATCGAGTGCGCCCAGGCACCGGTCCAGCGCGCTGTCATCCACGCCCATCGGCAGCAACACGACTGTCCCCATCCGTCCCCCAACGCGCGGCATCTGCCCGCAGGGTAACAGCCCGGCTGCGAAGACGGCAGCCGGCTGGGTCGCTTAGTTGGTCGCCTTGCGGGTCGGGAACGGCTCCATCGCGCGGAAGCGGTTGCTGTACTCGTCGGTCAGATTGCGCGATTCCTGTGCGTTACGCACGATGGTCGGGGTGAGCAGCACGATCACTTCCGAACGCCCGCTGTTCTGGGTCTTCTTGCCGAACAGCGCGCCCAGCACCGGAATCCTGCTCAACCCCGGCACACCGTTGGCACCGTCTTCATCGGAGTTGGTGATCAGGCCGGCCAGCATGATGGTATCGCCGCTCTGCACCGCCGCCTCGGTGGAAATCTTGCGGGTGTTGATCGGCGGGTTGCAGGTGCTGCGGGTAGGGTCGCAGCCCGCCGGCACCGCGCCAGCGGAGCTGACTTCCTGCACGATGTCCAGGAACACCACGCCGTCACGGGTGATGCGAGGACGCACCTTGAGGATCACGCCAGTGTCCAGGTACTGCACCTGGCTGTAGGTGTTGTCGCCGCCCACGCCGGTGTTCACCGACACCGAGTTGATCGGAATCTGCGTGCCCACGTTCAACGTGGCTTCGGCGTTGTTGCGCACGAAGATCGACGGCGTCTGCAGCAGGCGCAGGTTGGTCACCTTGTCCAGCGCGGTCACCACGGCAGCGGCGTTCTTGCCAAGGAACGTCCAGCCGAGGCCACCTTCGCCCACGGTGCCGGAGATGCTGCCCCAGATGGAACGGCCCAGCGCGCTGGGCAGGTCGATGCCGCTTTCGGTCTTGCCGGTGGTCACCGCCTGCTCGAAGAACCAGTTCACGCCGTAGCTGAGGTCACCGGTCAGGGCGACTTCGGCCACCTGCGCTTCGATATGCACCTGCATCGGCATCACGTCGAGCTTCTCGATCACCTCGCGGATCGAGCGCCATGCCTGCGGGGTGGAGCGCACCAGCAGGGTGTTGGTTTCCTCCACCGCGGATACGCCGACGCTGTCGCCCTGCACTTCCAGGTTGAAGCTGGCATTGCCGGACTGGCGCTGCGGCAGGTTCATGGTGCCATCGCCGAGGCCGCCGGTGCGATTGGTGCCGCTGCTACCCAGCTGTGTGTTGTTGAGGCTGTTGCCACTGGTGCCGTCACGGCTGCTCAATTCCTGCGCGATCGCACCGGGAGCCAGCGAACCTCCGCCGCTGCGGCCACCGCGGCCATTTTCGCTGGCGAAGGCTTCGGCGAGACGTTCTGCCAGGTCCTTGGCCTTGATGTAACGCAGTTCGTAGGAGAACAGGCGTGCGCTGCCACCGGCGGTGTCGATGCGCTCCAGCCATTGCTGGATCTGGTCCAGGTAGCGCGCCTGCGGGGTGATCACCAGCACCGCGTTGGCGTTTTCCAGCGGCAGGAAGCGGAACATGCCGGCGCTGGGCGTTTTGCTTTCTTCGCCGAATACTTTTTCCAGGTCGGCGGCGACCTGCTCGGCCTTGCCGGTCTGGATCGGGAACACGCCCACCGACATGCCCGACAGCCAGTCCACGTCGAAGATCTCGACGGTGCGCAGGTAGTTTTCCAGCTCCGCGCGGGTGCCGCCCAGGGTAATCACGTTGCGCCCGCTGTCGACATTGACGATGGCATTGGGCCGCGCGTAAGGCTCCAGCACCTTTTTCATCTCGGTGGCGGAGATGTACTGCAGCGGCACGACGCGTACCTCGAAGCCGCGCGCGTTGGCCGGCGGTGCGGTACTGGGTGCCACGGTGCCGGCCAGGGCCTGGTCGGCGGCGACGATGTTGTAGCGCCCGCCGCTGTAGACCATGCGGGCATTGTTCCAGCCCAGCACCATTTCCAGCAGGTTCAACGCCTGGGCCGAGGACACCGGCTTGGGCGTGGCCAGGGTGACGGTGCCCTGCACGCCCGGTGCGATGACGTAGTTCTGGCCCAGCATGTCGCCCAAGATCGCCTTGACCACGGCGTGCACGGATTCACCTTCGAAGTTGAAGGTCGCCGTACCGGTACTGGCCTGCGACAGCGCCGGCGACGGGGCCGACGCCGCACTGCGGTTGATCATGGTGCCGGTGCCGCGACGGATCACCGCCTGCGGGCTGCCTTCGCTGCCCAGCGCCTGGGTCTCCACGCCGTCATGCGAGCCGTCTCCGGCCACCACCTGGTGGGTGCCGTCGAGCACGGCGTCGCGGCGCACTTCCGGGGCCGGCACAGTGGCGCAGCCGACCAGCAGGGCGACCGCGAACGAAAGGGGAAATAGGCGCAAGGTCATGCGTTCACTCTAAGGGTTTTGACCGGAGCCGCCCGCAGGCGGTCGCTGTGACTGTTGCTGTTGCTGTTGCTGCTGCAATTGCTGGCGGCGGGCCTGGATGCGCGCGCGGATGGCCTGCATCTGCGCTTCGCTCGGACCCTGTGCGGCCGGGTTGCCGGCATTCTGGGCCGGCGCGGGAGCCGGTGCAGGTACCGGTGCGCTGGGCCGTACCGGCGGCGAGGGATGCGACGGCGGCGGCACGATCGTTCCCGGCGCGACCGGCCCCTGCCCCGACGACGGTGTGGCCGCAGTGCCGCCAAGCACGGTGGGCGGCTCCCCGCCCTGCCCGCTGAATGTCACCAGCTCCAGTGTCTGCGTGCCGCTGGGGCCGGTGACGGTGGCACTACGTGGCTCCAACGCCACCAGCTGCCAGCCATTCACGGCCTCACCGTTCAGGCGCAGGCGCAGTGACTGCTTCTGGTCGGTGGTCAGGATGGCCATGCCGAACTCCGAGGTCAGCAATACCCCGGTCAAGGTGACCGCACTGGACGTGGCCCCCGGTTCGCTGCCGCCCAGCAGGTAGGGGCGCGGCTTGCGGTCTTCGGCGAACAGCGGGCGCTCGCTGATGCCGGCATACGCCTGCGGCGAAGTGATGCGATCGGGGGCAGCCGGGGCCAACATTGGCAGGCGCGGTGCGGACTGCGCATCCGCGTCGGGCGGCGCAATGCGTCCGCCCAGGCCGAACAGCGTGGCGATCCAGATCGCGCCGGCCCACAGTGCCACGCCGCCCAGCCACCAGCTGCGCAGGGATGCCCACTCAATCTTCATGCGGGGCCTCCTGTACCGGTTCGCTTGCCGCGGCATCTGCGGCGGCAGGGTCGGTGGGTGCGCCCATCGCAGCACCGGGACCATCGGCGGTGGGCTGCAGGCCGGAGGGTTCCAGACCGCTCGGTTCGGGTTCGGGTGCAGGTACCGACGGCGGTACCGCGGCGGCCGCCGGGACATCCGGGGTCAGGCCCGGCTGCAGATAGCCGACCAGCTCGAAGGAGACATCCAGCCCCAACCCGCTTTCATTGGGCGACTGCTGGAAACGCTGCGCCAGTAGATTGAGGTTGCCCACGAACAGGCGTGGGCTGCCGGTTTCCAGCGTGTGCAGCACCGCGGCCATTTCCGGCACGCCGCAGCGCAGCCGCACCTGCAGCGCAACCCGTGGGAACGCGGCATCGGGACTGTTGTCGGTCAACGGCGAGCGGTTGCTGATGGTGCAGCTGCGATTTCCAGGGCTGGCCGACGCCACCGCATCCTGCAGGCGCGAGGACAGCGCGGCAGCGGCCGATTCAGCGGTGGCTTCGCGCAGAAAGCCGGGGCGGCCAGCCAACGCGGCCTGCACCTGCTGCAGTCGCTTGTTCACGGCATCGCGCTGCTGCAGCTGCGCATCGACGCGAAGCTGCCGTTCCTGTACTTCGGTGATGCTTTGATTGATGTCCAGCAGCGGGCGGGTGAACCACGGGTGCACCAGCAACAGGTAAGCCAGTACCAGCGCGACCAGCAGCAGGCCCAGCGCCAGCCAGCGATCACGGCGTGTCGGCGGCATTGCCATCGGCAACCTCCGAGGCAGGGGCCACAGCCGGCGCAGCCGGGGCGGCACCAGGCAGCGGCTGAAGTTCAGCGGTCAGGGTGAAGCGGTCGCGGCCGCCGGCACCGCCATCGGCCTGCAGCACCCCGGTCAGGTTGACCTTGGTCCACAGCGGCGACGCCTGCAGCAGCGGAACCAGCTGCGAGGCTTCGCGGCTGAGGCCGATCAGCTGCAGGGTGCGGCCTTCCACCGACAGCTTCTCCAGATAGGTGCCGTCGGGCAGCAGACGGGTCAGCTCGTTCCACACTTCCAGCGTGCTGGCCTGGGCAGTGCGCTTTTCCTCGAGGAACGCCGCGCCATCCACCAGTCGCTGCAGGTGCTCGCGCTCGGCGGCGACGGCGCGCGCATCGCGCGCGGCCGCATTGACCTGCTCGCGCAGCTGGTCGGCAGCGCGCTCGCGGTTGAGCAGCAGCTGGTTGCCGGCCAGTGCCAGCAGCACCCCGGCCGCCGCACCCAGCAACAGGTTCCAGCGCCGCATCGGATCACGCGCCAAGAAGCGCTGGCTGACCGGCAAGAGGTTCACGCCCAGCGGCTGGCCGCTGCCATCGTCGGCATCCACGCCGGCAAGCTGGCCGGCCCAGCTGCCCGACTGCTGCAGCCACTGTTCCAGCGCCGGGCGCGGAATCACCACCAGTTCCACCTGCAGTTGCCCGTCCGGCAGGGTGTCGCCTTCGCGCACGTCGTAATGCACCTGGCCGGGTTCGAACGGGGTCTGCCGGTCGATCTCGAAACCGACCACGTCCCGCAGTCGCGGCGCGGCAGCCGCGGGCAGCCGCAATGAACGCCGCAGCACCGCCGACGCCGGCAGCACCCAGTAGCGCGGCAGGCCGCGCACGCGCGCATCCAGCACCGGCTCGAGATCGGCGGGTGACTGCGGCCAGGGCAGCTGCAGCACCGGTTGCAGTTCGCCGGCGGTGTCGCGCTGCACGACCAGCTGCTCACCGTCGCGGGCAAGCAGCAGGCGCGAACGCGACCAGCCCAGCGCCCACTGCCAGCGCACCGGCAACCAGGCCAGCAGGGAACGCCGCCACCAGCGCAGGCCATTGCCCACGCCCGGCGCGAACCGCCCCCGTGCCTGCACCAGACTGTCCCGCCATGAAGTCATCGTGCTGCCATTCCCTGTTCCCAGCGAAGTACTGTGTATGCCGTGCCCGGCGTGCCTGCA
>JAEXNZ010000419.1 GCA_023439425.1 Pseudomonadota bacterium | reverse complement strand
CCGGCCAGCACTGCGCGCACCCGCTGTTGCAGTACTACGGCGTGGCCGCCACCTGCCGCGCCTCGCTGGCGTTCTACAACACGCATGCCGAGATCGAGCGCTTCATCATCGCGTTGAACAAAGTGCGCAAGCTGCTGGGGTGACGTAAACATGCGACAATGAGAACACTTCTCATTGCCGCACTTGTCGATGTCGTCCCCGGTGGTTTCCCCTGCTGCGCTTGAGCGCCCACTGGCGGCTGCCATTGTCGTTCTGGCCCATATCGGCTTGTTCGCGGGCCTGCTCTGGACCCAGCACCGCGCGCCGTTGCAGCTGCCGCCGCCCGAGGCGGACCGCACTCAACTGGTGCTGCTGCCGCCGCGTGCGCCGGAAGTACCGGTGGAAGACGTGATCGCCCCGGCCCCACGTGAGGCTGCCCGCGTGCAGGAGCAAAAGCCGCAGCCGCCGCGCCCCATGCCGGTAACCCCGCCGCGCGCTGCGGCGAACTGGGTCATCCCGCCGCCGACACCACCCAAGCCGGTCACCGATGCACCGGCTCCGGTGCAGCAGCAGGCCTCGGTGGCCGCTGCACCGCCCAGCCCCCCGCTGCCGCCCGGCCCCAGCGAGGCCACGCCCGGGCGTGACAGCTGGGAAGGACGGGTAATGGCGCGGCTGGAGCGCTTCCGCCGTTACCCGGTGCCGGCGCGCGCGCGCCGCCAGGAAGGCGTGGCGTATGTGCGGGTCAGCCTGTCGCGCGAAGGCAAGCTGTTGGCGCTGGCGCTGGAGAACGGCACTGGCCACGCGTTGCTGGACCAGGCTGCACTGGATACCTTCCGCCGTGCCGAGCCGCTGCCGCCGGTGCCGGCAGATCGCAATGCGCCAGTGGAACTCTCGTTCCCGGTTGAATTTTTCATGCGTTGAGCCGGCGCTATTGCGCCTCGAGTGTCCGCGCAATCTGTTGTTCAAGCAGCTCGGTGGACCGCTCGGGATGGCTGGCCTGTGCACGTTGCGCGGCATGATGCGCCTCCAGCAGCAGGCGATAGCGCGCCTCATCATTTACTTCCACCTCGGCCGCCACAAAGCGCCGCGCCGCCTGGAAGTAAAGTTCCTGGGCGTCGCCCAGCACGCGGGCCCGTTCACGCCAGCGTTCAGCGGCCGCCTGCTCGTTAGGCAGCGCGTCGTAATGTGCGATCAAGCGCTTGATCGCCTTCAGATCGCCAGCGCGTGCGGCCTGCTCAACGGCGTCCTGCTGCCGCGACTCCAGCGGGCCGGTTTCATTGCCGCCGGTGCAGGCGACCAGCAGCACGCACAGCCCGCCCCACATCATCCTTTTCATCTCACGCGCCCACGCTGGAAGAAGCGCTGACATCGTAGGACGACGGAGCGGTGCGCCTCGGTCGCACATTTCATCGCCGTTCGGGTTCGCGGCGCGCAGCGAGCGAAAACCGCTCCGATCGCGCGCACCATGTGAAATGCAGCTCCGATTTCCGGCCCATCCGCGCCATTCCACGGGGGCGATCCTCCTTCTCTGCGAACCCCGCGTTGTGACGCTTCCAGCTCGGCGCGCGCATTGTTCTAAAATGCAGGGCATGAGCACTCTGACCTTCCGCGCCGCCACGCTGGCCGACATCCCCGCCCTGATCACCCTGGTCACCTCGGCCTACCGGGGCGACGCCAGCCGTGCCGGCTGGACCACCGAAGCCGACATGTTGGACGGTGCGCGCATCGACGCCCACGGCCTGCAGGCCGACATCGAACGCCCGCGCAGCACGGTGCTGCTGGCCGAGCGCGACGGTGCACTGGTCGCCTGCGCACATGTCGCCGACGAGGGCGGCAAGGGCTACTTCGGCATGTTCTCGGTTGACCCTGCCCAGCAGGGCGGCGGCATTGGCAAGCAGGTGATGGACGCCGCCGAAGCGCATGCCGCCCGCGAGTGGGGCGTGCCGGTGATGCAGATGACCGTCATCGACATCCGCGACGAGCTGATCGCCTTCTACGAGCGCCGCGGCTATGCCCGCACCGGGATCAAGAAGCCGTTTCCGTATGGCGACGAGCGCTTCGGCATTCCCAAGCGCGACGACCTGCGCTTTGAAGTGCTGGAAAAGCCGCTGGTGGCGCAGCCATGAGCGAGACCTGGACCTTCGTCTGCGCCACCGCCGAACTGCTCCCGGGCGAGATGAAGAGCACCTTCGACGAGGTCACCGGTACCCCGATCGTGGTGTTCAACCTGGACGGCGAACTGTATGCGCTGGAAGACCAGTGCACGCACGAGGAGTTCGAGCTGTCCTCGGGCACCTTCAATACCGAAGAAGGCAGCATCGAATGCGTGCTGCACAGCGCGCGCTTCGACGTGCGTGACGGTCGGGCGCTGTGCGCACCGGCCTACACCCCGGTGCCGAAGTTTCCGGTGAAGCGCGAGCACGACGGGGTCTGGACCCGCGACGACCGCGATTGAGCCGCACCGGGGTAACCGGGTGTGACGTTGCGTCACGCGCAGTAACGGATGCGAATCATTATCGTTTGTGTTATCCTGGCGATTCCTTTCGCCCGCGTCCGCCTGTCCGATGGCTTCCGCCCGTGACACCGCCCTGCCTGCACGCCTGATCGCACTGGTTTCCAGCGCGGTGGTGGCCCTGTGCCTGCTGGTGGCGTTCAGCGGCGGCAGCGGCGCGCCGCGGGCGGCGGCAATGGGGGATCTGTCGGCCCTGACGCAGGCCCCGGCACCGGCGCAGAACGGCACGCCGGCTCGGGTGGCCATCGAAAGCGGTGCGCACGGCGGTCAACGCGGCGAAGCCGAACCCGACACTGGACGAGATGGCAGCCCGGCGCTGGCGTCCCTCCCACTCGTGTGGGCACAGGCGGGTTCACGCCGGGTGCCGCAGACCTCGCGCGGTAACAGCCTCACCTTCGCGACGCGATTACCGCGTTCGCACCTGTCCCAGGCTCCGCCCCGCGCCGCCTGAGCTGCTGCGTCGCGTTCGGCGACGCTGACCCGGGCTGCGTTCGGCGTTTTCCCTGCTTCCGTTCCTGCTGTCCCACGCCCCACGCGCATGGCTCCCCCGCCCGTGCGCGCGTCCTGGCATCCGTTTCCCTTTCCAGACCATCACCTCATGATCAAGAGCCGCAAGCACGCCTCCCCGCCCCGCAGCGCCACCGGCCTGGCCCCCGCCCGCCTGGTCGCCGGCCTCAGCCTCGCCACCCTGCCGCTGGCCGCCCAGGCCGACGCCAACGACCCGGCCAAGACCCTCGACCAGATCGACGTGCACGCCGTGCGCGGCTACAAGGCCGAGAAGCTGTCCTCGCCCAAGTTCACCCAGAGCCTGCAGGACACCCCGCAGACCGTGCAGGTGATCACCAGCGACCTGTTCAACCAGCAGGGCGCCACCACCCTGACCGAAGCGCTGCGCAACAGCCCGGGTGTGGGCACCTTCTATGTCGGTGAGAACGGCAACACCAACACCGGCGACAGCATCTTCATGCGCGGCTTCGACACCTCCAGCAGCATCTTCGTGGATGGCGTGCGTGACCTCGGCTCGATCTCGCGCGATGTGTTCAACACCGAGCAGGTGGAAGTGAGCAAGGGCCCGGCCGGCACCGACAACGGCCGCTCCGCACCGACCGGTGCGATCAACATGGTCAGCAAGCAGGCCAACCTGCACGATTCGCTGGCCGGCACCGTCTCGGTCGGTACCGACGACCAGGCACGCACCACCGCGGACTGGAACCAGACCCTGGGCGCGACCAGCGCGCTGCGCCTGAACGCCATGTGGCAGGACAACGACCAACCCGGCCGCGACCACGTCAACAACAAGCGCTGGGGCATCGCGCCGTCGCTGGGCTTCGGCCTGGGTACCAACACCCGCTACTACCTGAACCTGTTGTACGTCGACCAAGACAACATTCCCGATGGCGGCGTGCCGACCCTGGGCCTGCCCGGCTGGACACCGCAGCCGACGCTGGAACAGCTGGCGGGCCACCCGGTGAATCCGGAAAACTTCTACGGCACCCGCGCCGACCATGACGATGTCACAGCGAAGATGGCTACGTTCCGCTTCGAGCATGACTTCAACGACAACGTGCGCGTGACCAACACCGCACGCTGGGGCCGCACCGAGCAGGACTACCTGTTGACCGCCTTCATGGGCACCGGTACCCGCGGGGCCAACGGCGCGCCGACCGGCAACATCCGCTACACCGACCGCAACAACCTGGACACCTACACGATCGCGCGCAGCCTGCCGACCTTCAAGGACCAGGAAAACACCATCCTCACCGACCAGCTCAACCTGCGTGCCGATTTCGCCACCGGCGCGGTGCGTCACACCCTGAGCACCGGCCTGGAGTTCACCCGCGAAGAACTGGAAAGCTTCGGCCAGGCCGCCACCGGCGGCACCACCTGGTCGGCCGCCAACCTGTACAACCCGGACTGGAACGCCACCGGCCTGACCTGGGCGCACAACGGTGCCAACAGCTACGGCAAGACCACCACCTCGTCGGTGTATCTGTTTGACACCCTGGCGTTCGGTGACAGCTTCCTGGTGACCGCCGGCCTGCGCGCGGACCACTACAAAACCGAGTACGAAAGCGCCTCGGTCTGCGGCGGCCGTGGCCCGGCCTGTGGCAGCAATCCGGCCGGCACGGTCATCGCCAACCCGTCGCTGGAACACTCGGACACGCTGTTCAACTGGAAGCTGGGCGCGGTGTACAAGGTGGGCAGCGTGGTCAGCCTGTACGCCAACTACGCCATCTCGCAGCAGCCCCCGGGCGGCAGCAACTTCGCCCTGAGCAGCTCGGCCAGCAGCGCCGACAACCCGCGCCTGGACCCGCAGAAGGCCAAGACCTTCGAAGTGGGCACCAAGTGGGCGTTCCTGGATGACGCGCTGGCCTTCAACGTGGCGCTGTTCAAGACCGAGGTCAGCAACGAGATCAACACCCAGGTACTGGACGACGCCGGCAACCCGACCCAGACCGGCAAGAAGTCGGTGCAGGGCATCGAAGTGTCGACCGTCGGCCGCATTACCGACAACTGGTCGGTGTCGGCCGGCTACAGCCATCTCGACACCGAGGTGGAGGAAGGCGCGAACGTCGCCGCCGACGGCACCCGCAACCTGACCTACACCCCGGGTGACACGTTCACCGGCTGGACCACCTACGTGCTGCCGTTCGGGCTGACCGTGGGCGGTGGCGTGCGCTATGCCGGGCAGATGCACCGTGGCACCGATGGCGCGGTAGGCACGCCGGCGTTCACCAAGTCGTACAC